>DPFD01000037.1:0-214 GCA_003534175.1 Chitinophagaceae bacterium | reverse complement strand
CTCACGCTTATCCACCGGACGGGTGATGATGATATCACCAAACTGTCTCCATACTTCATCGCGCCCCATTTCGCGCACGGCCTGATAATAGGTTTTGCGGCTGCCGTAGTTCAGTTCATCATTGATCAGCGTATCGTTCACAGGGAAATTAAATACCACCACATCATCTCTTTTCACCGGAGAGGCAAACCAGCGGGTGTATGGAATTTTAATA
>DPFD01000214.1 GCA_003534175.1 Chitinophagaceae bacterium | reverse complement strand
GCTGAGTACCGTGTATGCACAACCGTTAGTAACTACGGATTATATTGCCGCTTCCACAGCACAGAACGGATGTATGGCCAGAGACACTACTAAGGTGAACATTTTCCCGGTAGGCGGGGTGCTGTCGGGAGATAATGTGATATGCCTGGGAGGTACATCCAACCTAACGGTAACGCTTACGGGTACCGGTCCGTGGACTGTAACTTTCAGCGATGGCACCAATACCTTTACCGAGAGTGGAATCAATACATCGCCGCATATCATTCCGGTATCGCCGTTGGTGAATACAACCTATACGCTGGTATCGGTAACCGATGCCAACTGTACGGCGACGGGCTCCACCGTTTCCGGTTCGGCCACCATTAACCTCACTTCGGTGGGAGTGTCATCGTGGCTGGGTAATTCAACGGANNAGAACAACTGGTGCGGACTGGTTCCGGATGGTAATACGGATGTGATTATCCCATCGGGTTTATCCTTCTACCCGGTAATTAATGGTGATGCAGCAGCGAAGAATCTGAACCTGGCCCTGAATGCCTCGGTAGCGGTAGATCCCGGAAGCCGGATTAGTATCAGTGAGAATGCAACCATCAACGGTAATTTGAACATCAATGGTGAACTACGCCTGAATGGAAATACTGCACAAACCTTCCCGCTGGGAAGCGGAACGGTTAGCGATATACCCGTATTTACCATTGAGAATACAGGGGGTGGAGTAACCATTGCCAAAGACCTGGTGATACTGGATGAAATGCGGCCGAATTCCGGAACCATTACGCTGGCCGATACAATCACCATCCGTTCCAACATCACTAAAACAGCGCGCATCAATGCCGTAGGGCCAACGGTGCAGTTTGTATATACCACCGGACGATTTATTGTAGAGCGCTACATACCGGAGCATCCGAAGGCATGGGCCTTGCTGAGTGCGGCTACCTTTGGCCAAACAGTGAAGGAAGCCTGGCAGGAAGGATCTGTATTGCCATTGGAAAATCCGAAACCGGGTTATGGTACCATCATGACCAGTAATCTGCCCTCAGCCCTTGTGCAGGGATTTGATTTCTACACACCGCTGGGAAGTACGATTACAAAATACAATCCCACCACCAACCGCTGGGATGGCATTCCATCTACCACCGGTGAGCCGGTATCGCAACCGCAGGGATACATGATATATATACGCGGAGACCGGAGCGTGCAGGATGCAAGTACACCAGCCACGGCCGTAACGATGCGATCTACCGGAAAAATATATTCACCCACCGATCCCCCGGCACCTGTAACGGTAACGGCTAATCGCTTTCAATCGGTAGGAAATCCATACGCTTCCTCTATTGATTTCCTTCAGGTACAGGCTGCCTCTTCGGGGGTTGATCTGAAGTTCTATGTATGGGATCATCAGTTGTTTGGTTATTCCAATAACGGAGGATGGCAAACCATCAGCAGTGCCAATGGCTGGAGGCCCGTACCGGGAAGTGCGGGATACCCGGCCGCCACACCAATTACGCGAATCCAAAGCGGACAAGCCTTTATGGTATTCAGCACCGGAGGCGGTACCGTTCAGTTTGGCGAGCAGGTGAAAGTAACCGGAGAAGACAATGTACTGCGTACCGGTGATTTGCGTTTGAGAAAATACCTGCGTGCGTCGTTGCATACCGCGGGCGGCATGGCCGATGGTAACCTGGTGGTTATTGACGGAGCATTTTCAAACAACATAGATGAGGAGGATGCCATGAAGATTATTGCCGGTGGACCTCAGTTCGGATTAAGAACCAACAATATTCGACTGGCGGTAGAGGCCAGAAAATTATTCAGGCATACCGATACGGTGTATTATGATATTCGAAACCTGGTGAACGGGGCTCACCGTATTGAGTTTGAACCCGAGAACATGCCGGGCGGTATGCGGGCATGGCTAGTAGATATCTTCCTCGGTACCGAAACGCCGGTGCGGATGGATGCGCCATCAACCTACGAATTCATGGTTACATCACAGCCCGGTTCAAAAGCGGCCAACCGCTTCCACCTGATATTTGAGCTGTCGCGCCCTGACCCTGTGATGATTACCCGGTTAAATGCAGAAAGCATCCGGGAAGGTATTCAGGTAAACTGGACGGTGAACAACGAAAGCAATGTAACGCGCTATGTGGTGGAACACAGTTCTAACCGCACGGATTTCAGCGACATCGGAACGGTAACCGCATTGGGCACGCAACAGGCTACAGGCTACCATCACCTGCATACGCTGCCGGTGCAGGGCATCAATTACTACCGTTTACGCATATACGATTCAGAGGGTGATTTTACCTACAGTGAAACCGTTTCGGCCCTGTGGAATGAGAAAACCCAGCCGATGATTGTGGTATACCCCAACCCCGTAACCGGAGAGGAGTTTAAAGTAACGTTTACCAATATCCCCACCGGAAAATATGGTTTGATGCTGGTAACCGCCGATGGCTGGGAAGTACACCGGGAGCAGATAACGCATACGGTTACTGATCAGGTATATGCCATCCGGCCGCGCCGTACCTTAGCTTCCGGAAGTTATTACCTGATTATAACAGGAGAGGCCTTCCGGGAAAAACGGATTATTCTGGTACGATAACGGATGGGCTCAATTAAACATGAAAATTCCAGGACTCGGAATATTAATCATATTGTTTTCTACGATGATTGCTCTTTCCCTTTCCATTTCATCCGATATGGAGGATGCAGGACTTGGAGGACTTTATAACCTAATACTCGCACCATTTGTTGGAACGGTTTCGTTGATTATTTTCTTGCTTGTATGTTGGATCACCAAAAACAAAAAGCNNATATTTAATTTATATAGGCGTAAGTTTTCAAGTAAACCCAGGGTACTTGCCAATTCCATTTTAAAATAAGTTTCCCAACATCACCAGAGGTTAAAACAATTCAATTCCCTTAGTAATTGGGGATTACGGATTACCTGGAACCGTATTGTTATCTGTGAATCAGCTCCTTGCATAAACAAGACGTTTTATCAAAAAAAGTCAGTAAAACTAAAGTTGCACTTTCGGACAACATTGATTATCTTTGTGGTGTATGAGTGAAATAAAACTAAGAACAGTAACCTTGTACAAAGAATACTTTTCTGACTTCTACAAAAAGCAAAAGCCGAAAGTAAAGGAAAAGATTTTATGGACATTTAGGATTATCGAAACTCTACATCAAATACCAACCGACTATCTAAAACATTTGGAAGGAACGGACGGACTTTATGAAATTCGGGTGCAGCAGGGCAGCGACATTTATCGCATTTTTTGCTTCTTTGACAAAGGAAAACTTATTGTTTTGGCAAACGGATTTCATAAAAAGACACAGAAGACTCCAAAATCTGAAATTGAAAAAGCACTAAAAATTAAAAACGAATATGAATTGGAAATAGCGATTTCCAAAAATAAATAACAAAACTATGAGCAAAGCGAAAAATAATTTAAAGACCCTTGACCAATTTGTTGACGAGCAATACGGCAAAAAAGGAACAAAGAAACGTGACAAGTTTGAGAAAGGTTATGAGTCCTTTAAGCTTGGTGTTCTTATTCAACAAGCTCGACTTGAAAGAGGTTTAACACAAGAAGAACTCGCAGAAAGATGTGGAACAAACAAAGGATACATTTCAAAAATTGAGAACAACATTAAAGAAGTTCGAATTTCAACTCTTCAAAAAATAGTTGAGTTCGGACTTGGCGGGCACCTTGAACTTTCGATCAAACTCTAGCGAATCATTGTCGACCGAAGAAAAACCACAGCTAATAACAATTTTCCGCAATGATTAAACGATTAGAAAATTCGCAACATGAAGCATGAGCCTACAACACCTTCTGTCATTATTCCCGGTGATTTTGGGCTGCGATTTTTTGCTGCACTTATTGATTTGACATTGCTGTCTATATTAATATTTCTTTTAAAACTTGTGCTACCTGAGTTTAGTAATTTTTGGTTTTTTGAAAAAGTATCCCATGACCCTTTCGAAGGTTACACACATTGGGTGATGAAAAGAAGTTCCTTGATTGTTCTATGGTGCCTCTATTCCATCTTTATGGACTGTTCCCAATTGCAGGGTACTGTTGGAAAGCACNNCAGCAGTGGATGGGGCTGATGGTCACGGATGAAGTTGGGAAGAGGATTAGCTTCAAAAAGTCACTTGTCAGAAACTTATTGAAAATTGTATCCTACATCGCTTTAGGGTTGGGATTCATATATGCATTATTCGATAAAAAGAAAAGGGGCTGGCACGATCTCCTGGCCGGTTCCATGGTCCTTAAAAATTACAGATAATACAGGAATAATTCAGAAGTGTATTACCGGTCCCCATCTCAGTTAAACAACAGCATGTTAAGATTTGACATCCGTCGTTTATGAAGGCGTAAATCGCTAAAAAACAGCTAATTTTGCCGGAATGTTGCACCGGCTTTTCAGTTTAATATTTGTGTGGGTTTTACTGCAAAAAAATGCGGGTGCACAGTGTTCCACCTTCATCAACACGTACCCGTACATTCAGGATTTTGAAGCGGATAATGGCGGATGGCAATCGGGTGGAAATGCTTCTTCCTGGACGTGGGGAACTCCCAATAAATCGATCATCACCGGAGCCGGAGGCGGAAACCGCAGTTGGATAACCGGAGGGCTCACCTCCAATGCCTATAACGATGGGGAAGATTCCTGGCTGCGCAGTCCGTGTTTCAACTTCACCACCCTCAGCAACCCCCAGATCAGTTTTAAAGTGTTCTGGGAAACCGAACGCAATTTCGATGGGGCCATTTTGGAATATTCTACCAATGGAGGTACCAGCTGGACGGCCCTGGGCAATGATCAGTCGAATGCCAACTGTGCCGGTGAAAACTGGCACAACAATCCTTCCATCCGCTACCTGGGATTTACTTCCGGTTGGGCGGGTACTATCAAGCCTACGGCGGGTCCGTGTTTAGGTGGAGGAGGTACAGGTGTATGGCTAACGGCAAAGCATACACTCAGCATGCTGGCCGGTCAGCCTTCTGTTCGTTTTCGTTTCCGTTTCGGGGCCGGTACCACGTGCAATGTATACGATGGATTTGCCTTTGATGATTTTAAAATTCAGGAAGTATTTGCCAATCCCTCTGATTTTTCGTGGGAGTGTACTTCGAGTAATACCGTAGCATTCAATACTACCAGCAGGGTTTGTCAAACCGGTTTGCAATGGAACTTTGGTGACCCTGCCTCGGGGGCGGCCAACACATCCACGGCTGAAAATCCGGCACACACTTTTTCTGCACCGGGAACATACACCATTACCTTACAAACTACATTCAGCAATGCGCCACCGTCTACCACCAGTAAAACCATTACGGTGCTGAGTGCGGTAGCATCGGTATCTCAACCCATTGCCTGTGCCGGTGGCACGGGTGCTGTAACCGTGCAGGTAACAGGAGCCGGCACTCCGTTGCAGTATGAATGGACGGGGTTTACGCCGCAGGGGAGTCCGCTGTTGTCGTTCATCCCCGCAGGAAATTACACGGTAAACGTTACCGCTGTAAATACCTGTCCCATCACAGCCAGTGTTACGCTGACCGAACCCAGCGCACTGAGTGTTGCCAACACTATCAGCAATACCGTTTGTGGTGCTGCCAACGGAAGCATCACCCTGAACGTAACCGGAGGTACAGCTCCGTATACCTATGCCTGGTCGAACGGTGCCACTACGGCCAATCTTAACAATATAACAGCCGGGGTGTATAGTGTAACCGTAACCGATGCCAATGGATGCAATGTGTCCTCCGGCCCCCTCACGGTGCAGGACGATGCCGGTAATCTGCAGGTAAACGCTACCGTTACCAATGCGTTATGTGGAGCCTCCAATGGAAGTATCAACCTAAGTATCACCGGCGGCACAGCTCCGTATACTTATACATGGTCGAATGGAGCCACTACAGCGGCACTGAATAATATCGCCGCGGGAGTGTACACCTTAACGGTAACCGATGCCAATGGATGCAGCGCGTCTCCGGCGCCCATCACCGTTCAGAACGATGCTGGCAATCTGCAGGTAAGCGCCACCGTTACCGATGCGTTGTGCGGAGCCGCCAATGGCAGCATCACCCTCAATATCACCGGTGGCACGGCTCCTTTTACCTATGCCTGGTCGAATGGAGCCACAACATCGGCTCTAAACAATATTGCGGCCGGAGTGTACACCGTAACCGTAACCGATGCCAATGGATGCAGCACGTCTCCGGCGCCCATCACCGTT
>DPFD01000092.1:15658-15865 GCA_003534175.1 Chitinophagaceae bacterium | reverse complement strand
CATAGGCATACGGACCCGGATGTTCATCGGTCAGTTGTTCTCCATTCCCTAAATTCCACTGCCATTGATTGATGGGTTCATAGTTATAGTAAGGATAGGAAAGGTTCCGGAAAGTGAGCAGGGAATCATAACACACGAAAGAAGGAATTTCAAAATCGGCTATCGGGCCTTTCACGCGAACCGGTTCCTGTAATCGGAGTGTATCGA
>DPFD01000092.1:14191-15630 GCA_003534175.1 Chitinophagaceae bacterium | reverse complement strand
AGACCGTAGTTCAGTGGTTTGTATTCAATTGTATTCAGGGAACCATTTCTGATAACCCGGTCGTTGATGTTGAAGGTATAGTTCATATTGGCTTCCGGCGGATAATCATTTTCTATGAAGTACACGATGCTACTGTCTTTACACACCGACGACAGGTTGCTGCGCAAGGTGGGGCGTGCGGTGAAGATAGGGCGTTTCAAACTGTCGCGACATCCGGTAATGTCATCATAAATTTTTAATTCTACAGAGGAAGTGGTTACCGGCGGATACGTAAAAGATCCGTTCCTTACTGATTCCTATACGCCGTTAACAGCGTTACCGTAAATCCATTGAATGGAACTTAAATTGCCGAGCGACTGATTCGGGAAAGTAAAAGCATTCATTTGCTGACAGGTGTTGCGTACATCAAACTTTGCAATAACTCCTTCAATTAAGAGCGTAATTGAATCTACTTCACCGGCACATCCGTTTTGATATGGGGTTACTTTAACAGGCATCAATCCTAACTGACGGAATTTATGGGAATTCAGCTCCCTGCTGATGCTATCCGTGGAGCCATCGCCATAATCCCAGAAATAATGCGTGGCCTGGCTGCTGATAGCAGTGAACTCCACTTCTTCCGAACCACAAAAAGTACTTCTTCCGGAGGTGGTTTGTATAAGGGGTGACGGAAGTGGGGTGCCGAAGGCAAACGGACTGTACTGGAAAGTGGCCGAACATCCTTGTTGGGTTACTACACGTACGCTGGCATTCACGGGTTGCGTAGTATTGTACACATGTTGCACCTGTGTGTGGGTACCGGTAATGGATTGGCCATCACCAAAATCCCAGGTTACAGAAGCAATGGAATCACCGGGAAGTAAATCGCCGGTTACGGATAATGTGGACTGGGCGGGAATACATCCGCTGGTTACATCAATATCGGCCTGTATAGTGAGTGGAGCAATATTCACATCCACCGTAGCGGATTCACTACATCCGCGGTCAGTAAAGCCGGTTACTTTTACCTGATACTGGCCTGAGGCATTATAACGGTGTTGTATATTCGAAGTGGTTGACTGAACTACCGCACTGCCATCGCCGAAATTCCACTGGTAATACACCACGGAAGAACTACCATTGGCCGTAAACTGCACTACATCAGGAGTACACAATGTATTTCGGTTAGCCCTTACCGTTAAAGTTGGTGTGGGATGTATGGTAATTTCCTTTTCTACCGATACGGCTACATCCTCGTATACTGATATCAGTTTTACGGTATAAGTGCCGGGGTTCAGGTAGGTTACCTCTTCTTCCGCAGCGTTACCCGTAGTGCCGTTGCCAAAATGCCATACAAAGGAAACCGGCTGTCCGGTTGAAGTCTGACGAAAGGTTACCCGCTGGGGATCGCAATAGGTGTTGCCGGTAGTGCTGTACGTGAAGTTGGCCACCTGCGATTG
>DPFD01000092.1:12671-14147 GCA_003534175.1 Chitinophagaceae bacterium | reverse complement strand
CCGGTAAGCAACACCTGTGTGTACGCTAAGCCGAAACAAATCCTAAGCCAATGTTGATTAGAATCAGTGAGGTTGATCAAGGATGGATTAAGAGGTAATTGGTAGAAATTGGATTGTAATATTCTACTTGGGAACAACGAAGATACATTGAAAACGATGTATTTGCAAGTTTATTCACCAGTATTCCACATTTAATTATAATATGTTTCTGTCAATCCGTGTGTCAAAACAAACCTACAGGAGGTATTACCAGTGCTAACGAGCGGATAATAGGTGCATCGAATGACTTTAGTGTTTTACAATCAATCAGTTACGAATATCCGAGGAAAGAAGTTTTCCGGCTTTCCGGGTTGAGGGCCAATAAGGGGGATGGGCCTTTGGGTGTTTCTGAATTTGAAGGTGGGGTGTTTAGCGGAGTGGGTTCCGGAGTTTCAAGAGTCTCAGGCTTTTCAGCCGGAATTGAATCAGTGGGCATCATTTCAGGTGCAGCAGGTTGAAGGCTGTCGGCCGGGGATGGAGCCATTTCCGGATCAATACTTATAATTTCAGATGGTAAGCTGTCGGTTGGCATCATCTCCGGTTCATCCGTTGCGGTAGAATCGGTTACAGCTCCCTTTTTCCCTTTTCCTTTTCCCTTGGCGGCTCGCTTCTTTTTGGCGTTTTCCAGTTTTTTCGGTTTGCGTTCAGATATACCGTCCTGGTCTGCCTTCATTTTCGCATGATGGATATTGAAATAATAATTTGTGTAGGCACTTTCAATATTCATGGATTGCACTACATACAGTGTATAACGGTTCTTGTCTTTGGAGAGACTTTTTTTAGTAACTGAGAAACCCACATTGGGGATGAAATAATCACCATCATTCAATCCGAGGGAGAAAAAAGCATTGTCGGGAGTCTTCCCTTTCGCACCGCCACTAAAAATCATGGCTTCCATAATATGGTTGTTTAAGTCCATAAAATATCGGGCACTGTCGGTATTACCCGTTTTATGATAGGCGTAGGAGCGTTCTTTATTGGCAGAAAGGCTGAGCGGGTTCTTTTGCAGATACTTTTTAGTTTCTTCCAGGGCATCTTCAAAAAATCCATTGTCGTTCAGTTCAATAATTTCCTTTTCAATCTCCATGTTTTCCAGTGGTTTATAATGGGTATTGTCGGTAAACCCAATCATCAGGGCCAAAACCTCCGGACGGGTAAGAGAGCTGTCATTATTTAAAAAACGAATGATTAATTTCTGATAATTGTACGGATGGCTTTTCTGCTCTGTCATGGTTTTAATACGCCTGAAGTCTCTGTGATAGTTAAAAGTGAGCGGAAAGGAATCGGCAATTACTTCCGGGGCAGGAGATTGTGCGAACAGGGGGGAAGTAAATAACACGAAAACGAGCAGGTAGAGGCCTTTCATATTGTTGAATTTCAAATTGATACGACTAAATTAGCGAAAGGTGGTATATTTTTCAAGGTTTACGGCAATAA
>DPFD01000092.1:12378-12664 GCA_003534175.1 Chitinophagaceae bacterium | reverse complement strand
GTTCATTTATTCATTTTTTAATTATTTTTGCGCCGCTAAAAGCTTCAGCAAAGTATCCGGGAGTTGAACTATTTAGCGTACTATGAGAGTAATTTAAATGCATAATCCTTAGGTTCATTTCGAACCCGCCTGATGCAGGCAGTTTCTGTTTATATCAACATTTACTTTTTAATTCAGGATGTCAGCGCGGCTGAATCAACATCCTCCAATCATAACTTACAAAACAAATACAATGGCAGATTTACGTTATCAACGAAATTTTGGTATTGCTGCACATATTGATGCG
>DPFD01000092.1:0-12355 GCA_003534175.1 Chitinophagaceae bacterium | reverse complement strand
TGATTCATAAGATTGGTGAAGTACACGAAGGTGGTGCTACTACCGACTGGATGGAGCAGGAGAAAGAGCGCGGTATTACTATTACTTCCGCAGCGGTTAGTTGTCAGTGGAATTTTCCTACAGACAAAGGAAAACAAACCCCGGCCTCAAAAAAATACAGTTTCAACATTATTGATACTCCCGGTCACGTGGATTTTACCGTAGAGGTAGAGCGTTCAATGCGTGTACTGGATGGACTGATTGCTCTTTTCTCTGCAGTAGATGGGGTGGAGCCGCAATCTGAAACCGTTTGGCGTCAGGCGAACCGTTACAAAGTTCCACGTATCGGATTCGTAAATAAAATGGACCGTGCCGGTGCCGACTTCCTGAATGTGGTGAAGCAGGTTAAAGAAATGCTGGGTGCTAAGGCTGTGCCATTACAATTACCTATCGGAGCAGAAGNNAATTTCCAAGGTGTGGTTGATCTGATTAAGAATAAAGGAATTATCTGGCACGCTGAAACTGAAGGTATGACCTTTGATGAAATTGATGTGCCCGCTGATATGGTAGATGATGTGAACGAGTGGAGAGCGAATCTCGTAGAAGCGGTTGCAGAATATGATGATAATCTGATGGAGAAATTCTTTGATGATCCAAACTCCATCACTGAAGATGAAATGCATGAAGCTATTCGCAAAGCAACCATCGATTTGAGTATTGTACCCATGATGTGTGGCTCCTCCTTTAAAAACAAAGGTGTACAAACTGCACTGGATGCGGTTTGCCGTTACCTGCCTAGCCCGGTTGATATCGATGCCATTACCGGTACTGATCCTGATACCGGAGAAGAAATTACCAGGAAGCCGGATCCGAAGGAGCCGTTTGCTGCTTTGGCATTTAAAATTATGACCGATCCGTTCGTAGGTCGTTTGGCATTCTTCCGTTGCTATTCCGGTCACCTCGATGCGGGTAGCTATGTATTGAACGTTCGCAGTGGTAAAAAAGAGCGTATCAGCCGTATCATGAAAATGTTTGCCAACAAACAAAATCCGATTGATTTTATTGAAGCAGGAGATATCGGTGCTGCAGTTGGTTTCAAGGAAATTAAAACCGGTGATACATTGTGTGACGAGAACCATCCGATCACCTTGGAGAATATGTTTATCCCTGAGCCGGTGATTGCAATTGCCATCGAGCCTAAAACTCAGGCAGACGTAGATAAAATGGGTATGGCTATTGCCAAACTCGTGGAAGAAGATCCAACATTGCGTGTAAATACAGATGAAGATACCGGTCAGACTATCCTGCGCGGTATGGGTGAATTACACCTTGAAATCATCATCGACCGTTTAAGGCGCGAGTTTAAAGTGGAAGTAAACCAGGGTGCTCCTCAGGTTGCTTACAAAGAAGCATTCCATGCTACTGTAGAACATCGCGAAGTGTTGAAAAAGCAAACGGGTGGTAGAGGTAAGTTCGCTGATATTCAGTTCGCGATTGGCCCTGCCGATGAAGAGTGGTTAAAAGAAAATGAAGGCAAGCACTTCCAGTTTGTAAACGATTTGTTTGGTGGTTCAATTCCTAAGGAATTCTTACCGGCTATTCAGAAAGGTTTTGAAACTTCAATGACTACAGGTGTGTTGGCAGGTTATCCGGTGAATAACATGAAGGTTCGTGTGTTCGACGGTAGCTACCATGATGTGGATTCTGATGCGATGTCGTTTGAATTGTGTGCCCGCGCCGGATTCCGTGAAGCAGGCCGCAAAGCAAAGCCGACCTTGCTGGAGCCTATTATGAAAGTTGAAGTACTTACTCCTGATCAATATATGGGAGATGTAACAGGTGATTTGAACCGTCGTCGCGGTATGCTTGAAGGTATGGACAGCCGTGCAAACCTGCAGGTAATTAAGGCGAAAGTTCCATTGAGCGAAATGTTTGGTTACGTAACCCAACTGCGTTCATTATCTTCAGGCCGTGCAACCTCAACCATGGAATTCAGTCATTACTCTCCGGCACCTAATAACGTTGCTGAAGAAGTAATTGCTAAGTCGAAAGGTAAAGTAAAAGTGGAAGAATAATCTTCTTNNCCTTGTGCGACCCTTTTTTTAAATCCGGAATTTAAATCTTAATCCATCCCGCCCGGATGCCTGCCAGTACAAGCCCTACGCGGCTCTTTACCTCCAGTTTTTCAAACAGGGCTTCCCGGTAGTTTTCAATGGTTTTCGGACTGGTATTCATTTTCTCTGCAATTTCCCGATAGGTGAGATCGCTGGCCGCCAGTTGAATGAATTCACTTTCACGATTGGATAATACCGATGCACCGTTATTTTTTCCGTTCGATTGCTGGAGCGTAAAAAATAATCTGGGGTTCAGTAATTCATTTGAATGAAAACCGTGGTCGCGAATGTTGTTCAGTGCCATACGCAGCACTTCCGGTTTGCTGTCTTTTAAAATATAGCCCGATGCTCCGAGGCGCAACATGCGAATAATCACCTCTTCACTATTCAACATGCTCAACACCAGAATTTTTATTTCCGGTTTATGGATTCTGATCCATTCAGCGGTTTCAAAGCCATCCATCTCAGGCATATTGATATCGAGGAGCACAATATCCGGAGTGGATGACACACCATTCAACTGATGAATAAAATCTTTTCCGTTCTCACACTGCATCATTACTTCATATTCACTGAATGCATTGATAATGCCTTGCAGTCCGTTGCGCATCAGCGTATGGTCGTCTATGATCGCAATTTTTGTCTTCATCAGAATTTAATTTGAATGGAAGTGCCATTGCCGCTGTTGCTGTTAAACTCAATAGAGGCATTGGCCAGTTTAGCCCTTTCGGCGAGATTACGCATGCCTATGCCCTGATGTGGTGAAGCCTGTTTAAAACCTACGCCATTGTCTGAGATCGTCAGGCTGGTAATGTCATTCCGGGTTTGAATGTTTAATTTTATTTCGCTGGCTTTTGAATGTTTGATGATGTTATTTACAATTTCCTGAATCATCCGGTATATGATAATGTGCGAATCTTTCGGTTCAGGATACACGTTATCAAATTCGATGATTGTGTTGAATTGACGTGTGTTTTTCAATTGTTCTACCAATTGCATGGTGGATTCTATTATACCCATAGACTGCACTTTGTACGTGTTGAGGGTATGGCTGAGTGAGCGGATATCCCGAATGGCCTGTTCCAGTAATTCATCAGCATGTTGTATAGCTTCCGGATGTGATTGATTCGGATTGTTCAGTTGCATGCGTGCTAAACTCAGTACCTGCCCGATATTATCATGAATTTCTCGGCTCACTTCGTTGAAAGTTTGTTCCTGAATTTCCATGACTGAAATAATCTTTTCCTGCTCAAACGCCGACTGAAGAGATTTTTTTTCCAGCAAGTGTGCCCTTTGCCGTTGCTTATAATACACCACAAACAGAATAATAAAAAAAACCAGCACAGTGAATATAGCGGTAGCTCCAAAAAATATAGTGGAAACCTGATTATTCATATCTATCCGGCAGTTTGTTTTTAGAAGGTATCAACAGGAAACTCAATGCAACAATACTATAAAATATATAATTACAATAAACATGGATCAGTCGTGCTGTGTTTTTAGCAGCAGATTCCGAGATTTGATTGAACGTTATCCAAAACATAATGTTTACGGAGAAAAAGAAAAAAACTGCTGAGCAAAACCAGAATGTTGGGTTAACAACAATGTTTTCTTCGGAAGGTGTTTGCAGCATTTCCGAAAATTTTATAAGACTCAGTAATATATATAATGCACACTTAGTAGTTACTCCAATGGAGTTATTTACATTGGGGCTTATGTTGATAATTGTTGAAATAGTTAATAAGATAAGTGCTACAATGCAGGCATAAACAGCAAATATTTTCAACTTTCTAAATTGATACAAGTGATAAAAAATGTAACTAAAAAGGATAACCTGAAGCGGGTCAAATATCTTATAAACCGTTACGTTCGTTTTAAATCCAAAGTTGTGAATACTATTTGCAATTAACTCGGTGATGAAGGTAACAACAAGCAATACAACTACTGTATGAAATGCTTTATCACTGTTTTTCCGTTTTACCATACCCAGCATAACTCCTAAGGCTATAATAATGAGCAGGGGTAGGGCATAAGGATTTAGCATAGCGGCTTTTATTTGGATAATAAATCAGATTCTGGTGGACAAGCAGAGGGGCACGGGCTCAGGTTGTCATAAATTTCTCCAGTTTCGGTGATTGGGCATGCTGAAATATCGGTTCCAATAACTACCACATTGTATTCACCAGATACATGCATGATTTGATTTTCCACATCTTCGTTTGAAGGGGTTGTTTTCTTCCCTATATATAACCTGATTCCACTACATTCTATGCCAGCTTCTTCAGCATGTGCAAAAATAGAATCAATGATTTCTTTGTTCAGAAAGTAAGACTGGAAATACGAATCTGGTGGCACCCCTTTTAATTCAAATGTTTCCCGATAGTTATTTAGGTATGATTTGGCTAATTCCAAAGAAATTTTTTCAGGCATTTTATTGGTTTTAATGGTTTAAAAAGGATTGATTTAATGAAACAGGTCAAATATGTACATAATGCCCCTTAAAAAAAAGGGGATTTTTCCCCTAAAAAAACAGGGTGATTTCCCCGGATTTATGAGAAACTTAATCTGTTTTTTTGTAAATCTAATCAATAGTAGATCATTGAATATTCAGGTCAAAATAAATTAAACTGTATTGCAATCCCTTTGGAAATGTTGTGTCTCCTGTTTATAAAGGTGGTCTTGTGAAATGCCGTTCACATTTTACAGGCCACTTTTACTTGCCTCTAATAGTTTCAGTTTTGGGGATCCATAAAAGGTTGTCCATTGGGCAACCTTTTTAAAAAAGGAAATGGATTTTTCGAATATTAATGTCCTAGTATCTTCTGATGAATTACGGCTTTAGTTATTTGGGGAAATAAGCTAAATCCTGAACAATGCATCCATTTTAAAAGAAGATACTTTATAAGCTGCCTTCGGGCAGCTTATTTTTTTTGTGAAAAATCTTCCGGCGAACAGGTTGTTTTCACCTACGTCAGTCATCCGGTTCCATGAATTTTGAATTGTTGATTGCTTCGAACAAAGGGATGAAAGAAGGGCGGATTAATAGGTCAATATAAAAACCCTTACGATAAGTACCGCTATTCAAGTGCCTGGTTTGTACGTACTCAACAGCAGCCGCCTTCCTGCCATGCAAGGCATTCATTCAATCCGTAACACAAAAATTTTAAAACACATGAAAACATTAATGTTTATCGCCGCACTTTTTGCTACAACGCTCTCTTTTGCTCAAAAACCAAAGGTTATTGAAACCGAAGATGGAAAAATGCATGTCTATCTGGATGAAAACAAAAAGCAGTACATCGATTTTGATCTGGATTTATGGAATGATATTTTTCCCGATAACTTCATCGACATCAGGGTATCCGGAACCTGGACCATAGAAATTTGTGTGCGCATTGCTACGCGCCGCAGTGGTTGCACCACCGGAATCGGGTTCCGTTGTAAAAACTGCACACACGCCATTGTTATTAAATCTCCGGAAATAAAATACGCACCGGTTGAAGCAACAGGCGTGTATCAGTATTTGCCCAGAGAGGGAAAAGTAAGACTGACATTCGATCGATACATCGACTGGGATAAACTGGCAAAATCATAAACTTACCGGGGCCTGCAGGAAACTGCAGGTCCTGTTTTTTTTCATTTAAATAATCATTATGAAAAAGTTACTCGTACTTTTTTGCATGGCCATTCAGTTGAATGCGCAGGCTCAACAGGTATCCATCACAGCCCGTGATTTTGAAAAACTGCCCGACACTACATTGATCTTCCTGGCAGCATTGTGGTGTTCACCCTGTGTGGAAAAACAAAATTATTTTGAAGCTACCGTGAAGGACTACCCGAACATTCCGTACGTGGCGATTTACGACAAAAAGTATTACAATGAAAAGCGCCATGAAAAAATGTTGAAGCACACGCCTGCGGGGCCATTGTATTTCTGGGCGGATGCCTATTATACGCCCATCCGTAAATCGAAATTGATTTATGAAACCAATCCTTTGAAATGGCTGGTGCCTGATCTGGAAAAGCATGGCTATACCGTTAAAGGAAAAGAAAAAATATGGTATGGGCAGGCCATGCTAAAACAAGGAAAAGATATTTACATCTTCACACAGAAAGATCAGCCCAGGAAGTATGTTCCTATTGTGCTGAAAACTTTTGATGTGCATGTAACATTTGATAAAGCAAAGCGCACCAAGTAAACAATATGAAACATCCCGACAAAGAAAAATTATTGTTCATTGATATTGAAACCGCTACGGGTGCATCCGGATATGATGCGCTTGATGAAACCTGGAAGGAATTGTGGGATGAACGAGTAGGGAGGATGCCGATGAGTGAGCAGGAGCCGGCTGTTTTGTACGAACAGCGTGCAGGTGTAATGGCTGAATTTTCAAGAATTATTTGCATATCCATCGGATACTTCAGTATGGGTGAAGCACCATCGTTCAGGGTGCGCTCATATGCACAGGCGGATGAAAAAAAACTATTGCTGCAATTTCTGGAGGAAACGTCTCTCTTCTTTAAAAATGGTATTCGCTATTTTGCAGGGCACAATATCCGAGAGTTCGACATCCCCTTCATCTGCCGCAGGCTGATGGTGAATGGATTAGCCGTTCCGTTGTACCTGAACTTTCAGCAGGTAAAGCCGTGGGATGTTCCGGTAGTGGATACTTTTCAGTTATGGCGATTCGGTGATTATAAAAATTTCACATCACTGAAACTGTTGTCGGCCGTATTAAATGTACCGTCGCCCAAGGATGATATCAATGGGAGCATGGTGGGGAAACTTTACTGGCAGGGTGATGCACGGCAGCGACTTGAATCGCTCAAACGCATTACGCATTATTGCGAAAAAGATATCGTAGCTACCGCCAATGTGTTCCTCAGACTGATTCAGCACCCCACGTTGGAGGAATGCGGAATTGAAATCGTTTATGCGTAAAGGTTATTGAGTCACCTTTTTCAGCAACACCACATATACGGGGAAGTGATCACTGTAGCCATAGTTGTAAGTGATGCCATCCCAGGTACGCTTACTGTAGTTTCTCCATTTGCCTGTTTTTTGAACCAGGAAAGGTTTATTGAATATGTGGGCCTGCCGGAAGAAATACTGCGGCTGTTCTTTATTGAGGTAGGAATGTGAAATGATGATCTGATCAAACAGTCCCCAGGCATCCTGGTAAGGGGACGTGCCAATTCCTTTTTTGTACATCGTCCACCATGGGTTGTACAGTCCGGAAGGCTCCACGTCTTCTGCTTTGCCTTTGGCATGAAGGATTTTTGCAACACTCGGGCTNNTGGGATCATCGTTCAGGTCACCCATAACCATGATTTTTGCGTTGGGATTATGCGCATTGATGGAGTCTACTACTCTTTTAACTACTGTGGCGGCAGCGTTACGTCCGGGGCGGGAGCGTTCTTCCCCTCCGGAGCGGGATGGCCAGTGATTCACAAAGAAGTGCGAAGTGTCGCCATCCAGCACGCCTTTTACATATAACACATCCCGGGTGTAGTATGCATCTTTTGATCCTCCGGGCAATGGTACATATAACGCNNAATATTTCGGGTTGTACAGCATGCCCACATCAATACCGCGGGCATCTTTTGATTCAATATGTACCACCTGGTAATTGCGTTTTGCAATCCGGGGCTGTTTAGCCAGATCTACCAGCACCCCACGGGTTTCCACTTCGGCTACACCTAAAACTGCCGGGCCGTCGGGACTTTGATCCGTACCCATTTGCTCAATCACCGACGCCAGTCTGTCTAATTTATCATAGTAAATCCTTGAATTGTACTGTCTGGGACTATTCGGAAGGAACTCTTCATCATTGTTGGGGCCGTTGATGGTATCAAATAGGTTTTCCACATTGTAAAATCCAACAATGGAAACACGGTAAGATTGCTTTTGAGCAAATGAAACCGAAAAGGTAAAAAAAGCCATTGCGAGGCCGAA
Organism: Chitinophagaceae bacterium; assembly: GCA_003534175.1. Classification (GTDB taxonomy): domain Bacteria; phylum Bacteroidota; class Bacteroidia; order Chitinophagales; family Chitinophagaceae; genus Ferruginibacter. Next base: position 4,306 of record DPFD01000092.1, on the reverse strand, counting down.
AAATATCTTCATAATTAAAAAATGAGACCAAAGGTAATTATTATTCAACCTCCTGCATCATTTCTGGCAGATGAAGCGTCTATTAATTTTAAATAAATTTAGTTAATATTCGTAGTATAATGTTAGCTTTGCCAACTTAAATATTTCTTATGCTGGGTAGGTTTACAAAACTAAAAGCTGCTTTGGTTTTGAGTTTGGTTTCCGGAAGCGCTTTCGCACAGGTAGATCCTGTAAAGGCAACCAACGACTCTCTGATTAATCAAATAAGGGCTGATGAATTAACTGACAACATTCCTGTTATCTCTTTAGACGAAAATGACGGTCAGGACGGAAGTGCACAAAACGTGTCTTCTCTACTAAGTGCGGGGCGTGACCCGTTTTTAAATGCCGCTACTTTCAAGTTTAATGCGGTTCGTTTCCGCATCAGGGGATATGATGCCGATATGTTTTCTACGTACATGAACGGTATTCCCATGGAAAACCTCGACAATGGCTTCACGCCGTATGGTCAGTGGGGTGGATTGAACGATGTATTGCGTAACCGCGATGTGTCGCACGGGTTGCGGAATACGCCGTATGCGTTTGGAGATTTTGGCGGACTAACCTATATCGATACACGCGCTTCTTACCAGCGCCAGCAAACCAGTTTCAACTACGCCGTATCTAACCGTAACTATAACCACAGGCTCATGGCCAGTCATTCCACCGGATTGAATAAAAAAGGCTGGGCATTTACTGTTTCAGGTTCACGCCGCTGGGCTGAGGAAGGTTATACTGAAGGTACTTACTATGATGGATGGTCTTTGTTTGCCGGTGTAGATAAGCGCATCAATGACAAACATCTTCTGTCTTTTGTAGCATTTGCCACACCTACGGAGAATGGCCGTCAGGGTGCTTCTGTTCGTGAAATGCTCGATATCGCCGGGGATAATTACTATAATCCTTACTGGGGATATCAGAATGGCAGAAAGCGTAACTCCAGTGTCGCACGCTCTTNNCGTTCTTTCCAGCCTATGGGTATTTTATCTCACGACTGGAAGATTACCGATAAAATGCAATTGTTCACCTCTGCTTCGTATAGTAAAGGATATAGAAGCACAACGGGTTTAGATTGGTACAATGCACCGGATCCGCGTCCGGATTATTACCGTTACCTGCCGAGCTGGCAGCTTGACCCAATCTTTAAAGAGCAGGTGTACAATGAGTTAAGAAACGACGTAAACAAGCGCCAGATTAACTGGGATAATTTATATAATGTAAACCTCTCTTCCTGGGAAACATTTAAAAATGCAGATGGCATCCAGGGGAATGATTTGTATGGCCGCCGTTCACACTACATCCTGGAAGAAAGGGTAATCGGCATCACCAAAGCAAACTTCAATACCGTACTGAATACGGCTTTGAAACCAAATATTGATTTTACGGCCGGATTTACTTACCAGTATCAGCGTAATCAGTATTATAAAATTGTGGAAGATTTACTGGGAGGTGATTTTTATGTAGATATAAACCAGTTTGCAGAACGCGATTATCCAACCAACAATACAGCCAATCAAAACGACCTGAATCGTCCGAACCGTATTGTACGTGAAGGAGATAAAGTTGGATACAACTATGATATCAACATACGTAAAGCCAGTGCCTTTGTTCAAACCAATATCAAGTTAAGGAAGGTAGATTTCTTCCTGGCGGCTGAGCATACATACACTCGTTTCTGGAGAGTGGGTAACGTACGTTCCGGTTTGTTCCCTAACAATTCTTTCGGCAAATCGAAATACAACGATTTTTATAACTATGGTGTAAAAGGAGGAGCAACCTATAAGATCGACGGACGTAACTACATCTTTGCCAATGCAGGATATCAGACTCGTGCACCGTTCTTCGATAATGCTTACCTCGCCCCACGTACACGTGATTTCATGCAGGAAGACATCACCAGTGAAAAAATATCTACCATTGAAGGAGGATATGNNCGGTAAAACTGAGGCTTTCAGGTTTCTATTCCCGCTTTGAAGATCAGATGAATGTGCTTACATTCTATAATGATGAATATCAGAACTTCACCAACTATGCTATCAGCAACATCGATAAAGATCATTTCGGTATTGAGTTTGGCGCTGAGGCTAAAGTGTATAAGGGTTTAAGCCTCACGGCGGCAGCTTCTGTGGGCCGTTATCGTTTTATCTCACGTCAGCGGGGTTCTATTACAGTAGACAACNNAACACCATTATATATTCCAACAACTATTATGTGCCTACTCCACAGGAGGCGTACACCATTGGTTTTGCGTATAATTCACCCAAGTTCTGGTGGTTTAATATGAACCTGAACTATTTCAGGCACATGTTTCTTGATTTCAATCCGCTGCGCCGTACAGAGTCGGTTACCAGTGGGTTAGAGCCCGGCTCAGAAATGTGGAACAAAATTGTTGACCAGGAGCAACTGGAAAACCAGTTTACTTTAGATGCCTTTGCGGGATATTCGTATATGCTCAACCGTAATATCAAAGGGTTAAAGAAAAGGAATTACCTGGTGTTTACCCTGGGCGTGAACAATATCCTGAACAATCAGGATGTGGTTTCCGGCGGGTTTGAGCAACTGCGTTTCGACTTTACCGGTAAGGATACCGAGCGTTTCCCGCCCCGTAGGTTTTATGCTTATGGAATCAACTTTTTTGCCAGCATTGGCTTAAGGTTCTAATCAATCAATCGAATACAAACTTTTTAAAAAATAGAAAATGAACAAGGTTTCCAGATTACTTTCAGCTGTGGCGCTTATAGCCCTTGTAGGCACATTCAGTGCATGTAAAAAAACATTTGATGAACCACCGGGGCCATCTGATCCAAACATCACAGCCAATACTACTATTGCCAATTTAAAAGCGATTCATACCAGTTCAGGTGCTTTTACTCCAATCACTCAGGATATCGTTATATCTGGTATCGTAACGGCGAATGATAAGAGCGGCAACTTTTACAAACAACTGTTTATTCAGGATACCACCGGAGCTATTCAGGTATTACTGAACGCTACTAACCTCTACACAACTTATCCAGTTGGCCGTCGCGTGTATATCAAGTGCAATGGTTTGTATATCAGCGATGATAATGGTAACATGATTCTTGGTTCAAGAGCGGTTGTGGGCGGGATTCCTTCACTGGAAGGTATTCCTTCGGCTATGATTAACCGTTATGTAATCGGTGGTTCTATCAATAATCCGGTTACTCCAATGGAAGTTACCTATGCTGATCTGGGAACCAATATGCAAAACCGTTACATCAATGCGCTGATTAAATTAAAGGAATATGAATTTGTGGTAGCAGATACCGGTAAAACGTATTCCGATACTTCCGTGTACCGCCGCACCACCAACTTAACGGTTAAAGGTTGCGATAACACGTCACTGATTGTACGCACCAGTGCCTATTCCAACTTCTCTGCACTGAATGTACCGAATGGTATGGGAGACCTTGTGAGCATTTACACGGTATTCGGTTCTACACGCCAGTTGGTAATCCGCGATACCAACGATGTAATGTTCTATCAGCCTCGTTGTGGTTCTGCACCTCCTCCGGGTTCACTTTTGTGGGAGAACTTTGAAGGACAAACCGCACTGTCGCCTGTAAACATTGCCGACTGGAAAAACTTAGCTGAAGTAGGTGGCCGTACTTATTCTGCCAGAACCTTCAACAGCAATTTATATGCTGAACTTTCAGCATTCTCCAGCAATGAACCTATTGTACTGTCTTGGTTGGTTACTAAAGGAGTAAACCTCGATGCTACTGCTAATGAAAAACTGAGTTTTGATACCAAGCAAGGGTTTATCGGTACCGGTGGTTCTACTGCTGCTGCCCTGAAAATCCTGGTGTCTACCAACTATACCGGTGCAGGTGACCCATGGGATGCTAGTGTAACCTGGACGGATGTAACGGCTCAGGCAACCTTGTCTCCTGGAACCGTAACTTCATTCCCATCCAGCTTTACCAATTCAGGTGAAATTGATTTAAGTGGATACACTGGTACGGTATATGTTGCTTTCCGCTATGAAGGCTCTGATCCGTCAGGCTCTTCGAATGATAAAACATCTACCTGGCAGATAGATAACATAAAAATTACCGGTAACTAATATGTTGCTGAAAGATATATAACATAAAGAGCCACCCGGTTGTATGGATGGCTCTTTATGCTTACAACGACACCTTTACAAACTTCCTTTATGAGAAAGATTTTTACATTTTTATTGATGCTCACGGGCTACTTCGCTGGCGCACAGTCTACCACACTGGTGATTAGTCAGGTGTACGGC
>DPFD01000025.1:1659-3257 GCA_003534175.1 Chitinophagaceae bacterium | reverse complement strand
ATGGACTGGTGGATAAAGACTCGTTTGATGAGTTCAAAAAAGATTATGGTAAAACTATCGTTTGCGGCTATGCGCGTATTGATGGCTGGGCCGTGGGCATTGTGGCCAACCAACGCCTTGTACTGAAAAGCAGCAAAGGTGAAATGCAAATGGGCGGTGTGATTTACAACGACAGTGCCGATAAGGCAGCACGCTTCATCATGAACTGCAACCAGAAAAAAATTCCGCTGGTATTTTTACAGGATGTTACCGGCTTTATGGTGGGTAGCCGCAGCGAACACTCCGGCATTATTAAAGACGGTGCCAAACTGGTGAACGCTGTTGCCAATTCGGTGGTTCCTAAAATTACTATCATAGTAGGCAACTCCTACGGCGCCGGCAACTACGCCANNGGTTTATTTACGCCTGGCCTACCGCAAAAATTGCCGTGATGGGCGGAGAACAAGCCGCCAAAACCATGTTGCAGATTCAGGTTGCCGCCCTGAAAGCCAAAGGGGAAACCGTTACACAGGATGAAGAAAAGGAAATCCTCGAACGCATAACGGCAAACTATACCCGACAAACCAAACCTGAATATGCCGCTGCACGGTTATGGGTAGACGCCATTATTGATCCGGGACTGACACGTCAGTATATCTCGGAAGGAATTGCCGCCGCCAACCACAACCCGGAGATTCCGGAATTTAAAACCGGGGTATTTCAGGTGTAATGCAGATACTGATTTATACGGATGGTTCATCGAGGGGTAATCCCGGACCCGGTGGCTACGGCACCTTGCTCATGTTTAATCATCATGTAAAAGAACTGTCGCAGGGATACCGGCTTACTACCAACAACCGCATGGAGCTGATGGCGGTGATTGCCGGTTTAAAAGCCCTGAAACGCAGGGATTTACCCATCCACATTTACAGCGACAGCAAATACGTGGTGGAAACCATTCAAAAAGGCTGGTTGAAAAACTGGTTAAACACCGGCTTCAAGGGTAAAAAAAACCGTGACCTTTGGGAGGTATATCATTCATTATCTGCTGGATTAAACATTCATTTTCATTGGGTGAAAGGGCACGCCGATAATCCCTACAACAACCGCTGTGATGTACTCGCTACTACTGCCGCCGATGGCCGACACCTGCTGGCCGACACCGGTTATGAATCTTCCCTGAAATAAACCGCATAAAAAAACTGCCCGTTTTCATGGGCAGTCTCTTTTATATGTTGATATGGTGTTTACCGGGGCTGAATTACGCTACGGCACGTTTGGTGCTAAAACGTGTAATCAAGGCATATCCGCCAAATAATATTCCGCAGTAAGCCAGATCATTCACAATTCCATTTTTCAAAAACGGCAAACCGGCTACGAGACTGGCATTTAAACCGGCGAGGTCTTTACTGTACATACCCTCGAACGCCCATACACCCGTATTACTCACCAGGTAGAACAGGATGGAAGATGCGATGGAATAACCGGCAACCTGCAGTACTCCGGGCTTTTTAATGCTGAATCCAATTACCGTTATCAATGCCAGTAATGCATAGTTCACTACCTGACCCATCCCCCAGAAACCGGGCGCGATGTTGAAAACTTCAAACAGCACATCC
>DPFD01000025.1:1405-1605 GCA_003534175.1 Chitinophagaceae bacterium | reverse complement strand
ATGCCATGGCAATGATCGGACTAAAATTAAACGGATACAATACCAAACGACTGGCAGCAGCAGCGAAAATCAACAAGGCTGCCCATATAAAAACATTCTTTCTGTTCAAATTCATGATTTCGATTTTGACAAAAGTAAGCAATAATTAAAAAACGATTAAAAAACTGCAAACGGGTGGTGAATAGCTCGTGGATATGTTT
>DPFD01000025.1:0-1395 GCA_003534175.1 Chitinophagaceae bacterium | reverse complement strand
AAAACGGGTGAGGCACTGGCCATTGAGTTCTTTAGAGAAAGGGATTACCTCATCCTGCATACCAACTGGAGATGGCGCCATTTGGAAATTGACCTCATTGCCACCAAAGGAAACTACCTGCACTTTATTGAAGTGAAAACCCGTACCTCTGAAAGATTCGGAAAACCTGAAGCCAATGTAAGCCGTAAGAAACTTCGCAACCTGCAGGATGCAGCCGCCGCNNTCCGAAGAAACGCATTCAGTTTGATGTGCTGTCAATTTTGTCTACACCTCAGGGGCCGCAATACACCTTAATAGAAGACCATTATGTTTGGTGAAACGCCTCAGCGGTTATAATCGTGAACTGCATATCCAATCCACCGGCGTTATTATAAACCATATCAATAAACGCAGGACCGAATGCGGCATACAGGCCCGCAATATTTTCAACCCGCTCCTGCAACGAACCACCCGGGAAATACTTGCCTTTAAACCGGTGAATTTGTTGCACCACCACTTCATGCTGCTTTTTACTCCGGTTTAATAATTTCTTTTCTAACTGCTCAATACGTTTTGTGGCTTTATGTTCTAATGCCTTCACATGTTTTTCCAATGTAGCATCTATAGCAACAGATTTCAGTTGAATTTGATGGTACAGCTGTTGCATTTGCTGCAGTGCGTTGTGCAATGACACACGATCACCTTCTGCCTGTTGAACATATTCTTTCACCAGCGTGGCCTCAGGTAAAAACATTTTTTCAACCGGCATGTTCCAACGATTGAATTGTGCTGCATCCTTTTGGTGCAGGGCAAGGTATGAGTTTCTCAATATCAACACCGGATAAGGCACTGCGGCAGCATCAAACACTTTCTTCAGCTCCAGCCAGTATGCCAGTTCTCCCCCACCGCCAATGAAGGCAACATTCGGCATTATCATTTCCTGAAAGAGTGGCCGTAAAATTACATTCGGACTACATCTTGCGGGTTCAGCTTCAAAGCGTGCCATCAATTCCTCTGCCGAAATATTTTTAAAAATACCTTCCGCAGTAAAAGTGTTATCAGCCTCACGGTCTATGCGCACCCGTGCATCGCCTTCCAGGTAAAATAAGTTCACCGGGCGGCCTCCTGCCTGTACGTTGTATTTGGATGGGAACTGATCAATTGTTTCCCTTACCGCCTGATATGAAAAACCTTCGTTCAGTTCTTTTCGGGCAATGGGCAGAAAAGTTTGTTTCAACGCATCCGCATCAGGATCCAGTACCACCAACCCATACGCGCCCATCAACCGGTGCACCAGCCAGCGCGTAGCGTCGGCAATTTTTCTGCCGGGGGCATAGGCCTCTCTGAAAATGCCTACAATCTCCGAACCGTGTGGGGTTACTCCCAGCTGGCCATACATCTCCTGCATCAAATCCA
>DPFD01000254.1 GCA_003534175.1 Chitinophagaceae bacterium | reverse complement strand
GAAAACCATTTCCTGGCGCGTTTGCCCAACGAAGAAGAATCCATCATCACCGATACTAAGAAGGTAATCCATACCCTCAATGCACTGTGTATTGAAATGGATAACCGCTATGATTTACTCAAGGAGGCCGGTTGCCGCAACATCCGCGAATACAACGAAAAATTCAATGCGCGTAAACTGAATCCGGAGAAAGGACACGCCTTCCTGCCGTTTATTGTGTTGGTGGTAGATGAGTTTGCCGACTTAATTATGACAGCAGGCAAAGAGGTGGAAATGCCAATAGCCCGTTTGGCACAGCTGGCGCGCGCCGTAGGTATTCACCTCATCATTGCTACGCAAAGGCCATCGGTGAACATCATTACCGGAACCATTAAAGCCAACTTCCCGGCGCGGATTGCCTTTAAAGTGAGCAGTAAAATCGACAGTCGTACCATCCTGGATATTGGGGGTGCCGAACAACTCATTGGGAAGGGAGATATGCTCATCAGTTACAATGGTGAACTTGTACGACTGCAATGCGCTTTTGTAGATACCCCTGAAGTAGATAAAGTGGTTGATTTTATTGCCGCGCAACGAGGTTACACGGCTCCGTTCCTGCTGCCTGAATATGTGGATGAAAAGGAACTGGAATCCCGGGGCGATTTTGATGCCGGTGAAAAAGACCCGCTGTTTGAAGATGCAGCACGGCTGATTGTAGGTAGCCAGATCGGAAGTACTTCTCTGTTGCAACGCAAGATGAAACTCGGATACAACCGTGCCGGCAGACTGATGGATCAGCTGGAATCGGCCGGTATTGTGGGCCCCAGCCTCGGCAGTAAGGCACGCGATGTGCTGATTAAAACCGATGCCGATTTGCAGCAACACCTGAACAACCTCGTATAAACGAAGATTAACCAAAGGCATGTCGAAATTTTTAATCGTAGGGCTCGGAAACCCCGGCAACGAATACGCCGGCACCCGGCACAACATCGGCTTCGATGTGGCCAATGCCTTAGTACATAAACACGGCGGTACCTGGGAGAGCGACCGGCTGGCCTATCGCTCGGTCATTAAATTTAAGGGCAAAATCCTCGTGTGCATCTGTCCTACCACTTACATGAACCTGAGCGGCCGTGCGTTTAAATACTGGCAGGTGAAGGAAAACGTGCCCGTAGAACAAACCCTCACCATTGTAGATGACCTGGCCCTTCCGCTGGAAAAAATCCGGCTACGCGGTACAGGCAGCCATGCCGGGCATAACGGCCTGAAAGACATACAAAATATCCTCGGTACCGATGCCTATCCCAAACTCCGGTTCGGTATCGGAAATAACTTCCCCAAAGGCATGCAGGCCGATTTTGTGCTGGGCAAATGGCGCCCGGAAGAAATCCCCGCCGTGCAACATAAAATTGCCAAATGCGTTGAAGTGATTGAAAGTTTTGTGACCATCGGCCTCGAACGCACTATGAGCAGCGTAAACGCTTATAATTTCAAGAACGAACAATAATTAGATGTAACTTGGNNACTTGGAAATGTAATGTGTTTTTGTTTATTTTCGCTGTCCGGATCCATGAAAACGTTAAAAACCTAACTGTACATGAAGATCATTTGTATTGGCCGTAATTACCCTGACCACGCAGCGGAATTGGGAAATGAGGTGCCGGACGAGCCGGTGATATTTATGAAACCTAAGAGTGCCCTGTTACAGGCGCACACGCCGTTTTATTACCCCGAATTCACCAACGAACTACACTACGAGGCCGAACTGGTACTTCGGGTTTGCAAAAACGGTAAATATATTCAGGAAAGACACGCCTCCAATTACTATAATGGCATTACCGTAGGGATTGATTTCACCGCCCGTGATATTCAACAGGAATGCAAGGAAAAAGGCCTCCCCTGGGAAAAAGCCAAGGCCTTCGATAATTCTGCAGTAGTGGGTAAGTTTATTGATCTAACGCCTGAAATTAAAAAGAACAACATCAACTTCTCGCTTCAGAAAAATAAGGAGGTGATGCAAAAAGGCAATTCCGGTCAAATGATATTTTCATTCGATGCCATTATTGCCAATATTTCCAACTATTTCTCCCTCAACATTGGCGACCTCATTTTCACCGGCACTCCCGCAGGTGTGGGCGAATGTGTGGTAGGAGATGTGCTCGACGTGTTCTTGGAAGACAAGAACATGCTTACTGTAGAAGTGAAATAATCAACTGTAAAAATCCTGCAGGGCTCCAAAGTAATGGTTATTCCAGCCCTCTTCAATATTCTCATAAGCCTCTTCGGGAATATTGGTTTGTCGTACTTCGGCTGAGGTTCCCTTGGCATGAGGGTGGAGGCGAATAGTAACAATAGATGCCTCTGACGCATCACCAAAATACCATTCCTGCACTATTTCCCTGCCCGGATTAAACGAAATATTTCGGCCGGCAATACTGCCGTCGAACAACTGAAATTCAGTGTCGGGCACGGCCTGCATCACGGCGGGTTCGCCACTCCACAACTGAATGGTGGCCTCCTGGGTCAGTGCCTGATACACCTCTTCAGGTGATGCGGGAATAATATAGTAAGCTTTAAAATTTCTCATTTTTCCAACGTGTTAACAGGGTGCTTGGTCCTAAAATTGTACATTTGAATACCACAAATGTAGTTCACGTTATGCAAGCTCGTATCATTCAGTGTATATGTATTGCCTTCTTCGGTTTGCTGTTGGCACCGGCTGTGGTAGGGCAGGGGTATAAATCGTACGATCTTACCGTAGATGGCGACACCATCAACCGGGTAGATGCTCAGGGCAAAAAGCAGGGCCCCTGGGTGCTGCGTGTAGAAGAAGTGCGCGGTGAACCCGGGTACGAAGAGGAGGGTTTGTTTAAGAACGATTATAAAGATGGCTACTGGCGCCGGTACAGTTTACAGGGCGATCTGGTAGCGGTGGAGCACTATATGCTGGGGGGGAAAGACGGACTGCAACAATATTTCACCTTTTTTGGTAACCTGGAGCGGGAAGAAACCTGGAGAGGCTACAACCCGGACGCACCTTACGACACCATTGCCGTGTACGGTGCCGGCAGCAATGAAATTGTAGATTTTAAAATAGTAAAAGCCGAGCCATACAGCGTGCGGCACGGCGTGTGGAAGTACTACGATGAGGGCCGTCTCATGCGCTCCGAAGAGTACGACCGCAACAATCTGGTGATACCGAAAGAAACAGCCACTGCGCCGGTAAAAGAAAAACCGAAGGAAGTAGAAAAAACAGCCGAAATGCTGGAATGGGAGAAAAAGAATCGCGGTAAAAAAGGCGCCCTGCGCGATGGGCGAACCGGCATGTAATCCTGCCCCACAAAAGCAATCGAATACTAGTCACCGCACCATTTTCTCATCGCGGTTGAAATTTGAATTTCACTCAATTAGGGATGTTTATAATGAGGGCGTGTCCCCGCTACGACGGTGGCGTAGCGCGGCCGGGCTATCCGCTGCAAGTCCTCCCCGCCCGCCAGTGAAGCGGCGGGCAGGTGCGGGCTTTACGCTACTATCCCTCACGCGTACACGAAAAAATGAATGTGCCTCATGATTCACTGGCAGCTACCTTGTGAAAAATTTAATTTCGACGGTATGATATATCTGNNTGAAAGTTGTTCCATAGGAAAGCTAAGCAACAACAACACCTGGGAGAAAAAACGGTGTATAAAGCTGTCAGGATTTTCTATTCCATTCATAGAAATGGATGTAATCTGTTATTCATATACAACCTAACAGTTTAAAGTTTCATTTTCAATTTGGCTGTATTCAAGAAAGTGAAGTTGTTTTTCCAAATGCATGTTTTTATATTTTTTTTTGCTGACAAACAAAATGAGGGCTAAGGAGGGGTTACAACACCAGAAACTGTGAAAGGAAGTCCACTTCCAATCTTCAAAATGGCTACAAAAGCCATGTTTCACAGGATTAAGGTGAATGTATACGATTAGTTTGGTTAGATATTCAGTGGTAATAACCTCTTTTCTTTTAAAATTCTTGATAAATAATGAACCTCGTCGTTTGTACACCTTATTAAAAGATTGCGTGTAGCAGCTGAAGAAGTTGGCGAGCTGTTTACTTAAGAATGCGGATTTGGCTTTAAACTCCAACTTTTCCAAACCTTTAAACTT
>DPFD01000258.1:3716-3998 GCA_003534175.1 Chitinophagaceae bacterium | reverse complement strand
GCAGCTAAAAGTGGTTATTTGAAGCGTAAGTGGGAGATGCTGACTGCTAATTACCCGTTGTAATATAAAACCGGGGCTGTTAAGTATGTCGCCAAACAATACAGAACATGGCACTGAAGCCCGCCCCGGTCTATCCTAAGTGGGATAAGCCTAATTTGGGGTTCTGTATTGTTTGGCTGCGCAAAAATATAGCTTTAAAGGCTATTTAAATCAACTTAAAAGGGGTAGTAATTATACAGTTAAAATTAGCGGTTTTTGGTCTATTCAAAAAGTTACCGTTTC
>DPFD01000258.1:857-3710 GCA_003534175.1 Chitinophagaceae bacterium | reverse complement strand
TAAGTGCGAAAAAATTAAGGTATAGGGTAGACAAATCACTACCTTTTGGCCATTGGAATGGCTTAGGGGGAAAGTAGAAAGGGGGATTTTATGTGCCGGGTTTACCCTTTTTTACGGCTATAGGCCATGATTACGATACCGGTGAGTACCAGTCCCAGCGCAATGAGTTCAGATTGGGTAGATTCAAATCCCATCACGTGGTACACTTTATTGACACGGATTTTTTCAATAAAGAAGCGTTCCATCCCGTTCAGAGCGAGATACAACCCAAAAATAAACAGAGGAGGAAGATTTTTCTTTCTTAAATACCATAGAAGCATGAAGAGGAGTCCGCACAGGATAAACTCATATAACGGTGTAGGATATACGGGTTGAGGTAATACACGGTTGTGTTCGCTCAGGTTGCCGGGTATTGGTATTCCATCTTTGTTTACGTTTCCGGGATACGCATAGGCGAACAGCCAGTTGGGCAAAAAGGAAGGCCCTTTAAAATGGATGTGAGGTACTGCTTCTGCACTGGCATAGATTCGATCGGTAACGTAGTCCTTACGGTTCAGGCTATCCGAAACATAGCCTTCCGTAAAGTAGGTGATATGTTTCTGTATTTGTTGCTCATAATCTCCCGGGGCAGCCTCACGCACATTTCCATAGGCATCACTTACGTAGGCACTGTTATACACGCCCCAGTCGCCATCACCTGAGATCTGGCATCCAAGCCGGCCGATGGCATAGGCTAACATCAATGCGGGTGCGGCAGCATCTACCAAATGGCGAATACGTATATTTTTGCTTCGTGCATACCAGATGATGGCCACACTGGCCATGATCAATCCACCATAGAACGTTAATCCTCCGGAAGAGAACAGCATGCCCATTGGGTCGGCAACAAAATCATCCCAGTGTTCCACACTATCGAACAACTTTGCGCCCAGTATACCAAATACCAGTGCGAGGATAACGATATCTCCTACCCTGTCGTGCGGCCAGATTCTTACGCTGCGCTTTTCAGGGGTAGCCAGTTTGTTTTTGTTTTTTTCGTACCACTTTAATCCCGCCATCAATGCTGCACCGAGTATACCACCCGCCACACTGCCCAATCCTGAAAAAATAAAAGATTGAGGATCCATATCAGGAGGCTTGCTGAAGAAAATCCCCAATAACTTGTACCCAAAAATAAAACCGATGATGCCATTGGTGAGCAGCTCAGCCGCAGAAGCCGGCTTGCCTACAATTATCATTTCCTCACGGGCGATGAGTAAACCCTGCTTCTCTTTTCGCCTTAATTCGAGGGTTAATATATAGGCAGCTACAATGAATGCCACAGCCACCATCAATCCAAATGTATTCAGAAATGCCAGCGCTTCTATTTCAACATTAAACCAGTCTTTGAATACATAATACAGATTGGGATACATAATAGCGTGATTTGAGTGATGCAATATATTTCAATATTGCAATAAAAAACCCCCTGAATATTGTTCAGGGGGATGAATGCACCAACAGGGTGATTAGTTACAATACGTTTCGAAAGCACCTTTGAGGTTTTCAGCAATCATTTGAGCGCTGCGGCCTTCAATGAGGTGCCGCTCAATCATGTGTACCAGCTGACCATCTTTAAACAAGGCAATACTCGGGGAAGATGGCGGGTATGGCTGCATATATTCACGCACTTTCTGAACAGCCTCCATATCGAAACCGGCAAAGGTTGTGGTAATATAATCAGGCTTCACCGTGCTTTGCTGAACAGCCAGGATGGTTCCCGGACGAGCTGTTCCGGCGCTGCAACCGCATACAGAATTGATCATCACCAATGCTGTTCCTTTCTTACTCATCAGGTTATCTACATCTGCTGCAGTAAGCAATTCCGTAAAACCCTGTTCGGTTAACTCTTCCTTCATGGGAAGTACTATTTGTTCTGGGTACATAGTGTAATATTTTAAGGTGCAAAGTTANNGTAAATGGATTAATTGACTGCTGTTATTACAGACGATTCATGGTGTTTTAAGTAAGAACGTCAGACTTCCACAACAAATCAGGAAGTTTTGTCATATAACATGAGGGTGGTACATGAATTGAGCCTCTTTCACTGTACATCATTAAACAACTTAAAAACAAAATACAATGACACTCGTAAAAGTTAACCGTCCGTTAAGCCGCACTTTTGAAGGATTTATGAATGATTTCTTCAATGATTTTCCGGTGGCAGTCAGCAAAACTTTCCGTGAGGATGTAATGAGTTTTCCGCCCATCAACATCACCGAAAAAGAAAATGCTTACCAGATTGAACTGGCAGCACCGGGTTATGACAAGGCAGATTTTAAGATCAGCATGGAAGGCAATGTGTTAAACATCAGCAGTGAGAAAAAAGATGAGCAGAAAGAAGAAACCGATAAATCTATCCGCCGTGAGTTTTCTTACAAGGCTTTCAAACGCAGTTTCACTTTGGATGAAAAAATTGACGTTGAAAAAATTGACGCCCGTTATGAAAACGGCGTATTGAAACTGGAGCTTCCTAAAAAGCAGGCCACTCAGGCTACTGCCAAGGAAATCAATATTCAGTAATGCATGTTGTTTTTTTCATTTTCTGCCCCGGATTTCCGGGGCTTTTTTGTTTTCACTTACACCCTTCTTTTACCCGTGTATCAGTGAGGTACTGAATTTTCCATCCTGAGGATGTTTGAATGAGCATGAATGCATTTACTCCGCAATGACTGAACACACCGTTATAAAAAAAATGATACGGCGCCCACACATGAGCCAGCACACCTTCAACATGCACGTATTGTATACTGTATTCCTCCCGGATGGCACCTGGCACCGCCTGTTTTACAAACTGCCCGAATTGTTGAATGT
>DPFD01000258.1:0-833 GCA_003534175.1 Chitinophagaceae bacterium | reverse complement strand
GATGGTTTGTAAAATGGCATTGGATGTAAAAGATTGTACCACAGAGGCTGAATCTCCTGAATGCATGGCAGCAAACATCTGTTGCACTGCCTGCACTACATCCGCAGAATCACTTTGTGCCCGGACGCCATTGGTGGAAATGCAAAAAAGAGTGGCTGCGAGAAAAAATATTTTCATAACCGGTTTTTTTGGTAAAGTTATTGATATAGGTGCCGGTATGAACACATCCAACTATCTGAAAGGGCTGTTTTATATAGGCGGCATTTGTATGAGTTTAGCGGCCTGCAGTAAAAAATCGGTTCCTGTATCTAAACCTGAAGTTTCCGGCAAAACAACCGTTGTAACCAAACCCAAACCTGCTGTGGTTAAAACGCCGGTTCCCTCAGTGATTACAGTAAACGACAAGGTAGCCCGAAAGGCGGTGGATGGTAGATTATATTACGATTTGGAAGGAAAGCGTTACTGGAAAAATTATCAGGATGNNTTACCTCTATAATAAATCCATGCATACGAACGATGCCTTTCGTCCGCCCAAATCATAACCGGTTTAAGTATAGCCCAGCAATTTCAACATACTTTGAGCGGATTGTTCCCGGGCGTATAGCCAGTCGGTGAGTTTGCCGTTTTTATCCTTATCAATAATTACATGTTTGGGGGATGGGATGAGGCAATGTTTGATACCCCCGTATCCACTCAGCTGATCCTGGTAAGCTCCTGTGTGAAAGAACCCCAGATACAGTGGTTCACCTTCATCCACTTTGGGAAGGAACACTTCCTTGATATGTTCTTCGGAGTCGTAATAATCGTGACTGTCGCAGGTAATTCCTCCCAGC
>DPFD01000274.1 GCA_003534175.1 Chitinophagaceae bacterium | reverse complement strand
TTATCCATTGGGTATTGTTTAAAGTTGGTTGATACAATGATAACGAATATTTTATACGATTCCTTGGGGTGTAACGTTAAATGTTGATATGTTGAAAAACACTCAGGTAAAATCAGTCTTACTACTATTTTCCACAACGGCATACGGAAAAGCAGGAGGTTGACGGTTAACTTTGAGCGGATACTCCGAAAAAAAACTTTATTTTACGGAGGTATAAACAAACGTTACAACGCCCTATGATGGATGTCAAATTAAATACCAAAGAAGCTTTCACCGTCATAACACCTCATGAACCCCATTTAGCTGTAAATATGGCAGATGATTTCGCCAATCTGCTGCACGGGATAACCTCGGCTGAGTGTCCACATGCGGTACTGGATATGCAGCATGTAACGCAAATGGATCCGGAAATTGCCGAACTGTTAGCCGGTCATTATGGACAGTGTCTGGAACAGGGAGCATCCTTTGTAATTTGCTCAGTGCAACCCGGCGTGATGGAGATGTTGAAATCAATGGACTTATCCGACCTGTTGAATATAACGCCCACAGAATCGGAAGCCTGGGATATCATACACATGGAGGCCATAGAACGTGAATTATTGAATGGAGAAAACGACGATGCATGTTAACAGTAACTATCCTTGGCAACAACTCTGCATTGCCGGCGTATGGCAGAAACCCCACCGCTCAGGTATTACAAACTCCTGAAGAAAGTTTTTTAATTGACTGCGGAGAAGGGACTCAGGTAAGATTGTTGCAATACAAAATAAAGACGTCAAGAATCAGCCACATTTTTATCTCCCATTTGCATGGAGATCATTATTTCGGACTGATTGCTTTATTGTCGAGCATGGCATTACAAAACCGCCAGCAACCTGTGCATCTGCATGCTCCTGCGGCACTGGAAAAACTCATTCAACTGCAACTGGACGTAGCTGAGGCCACGTTATCCTTCCCGCTGCATTTTCATGCTCACGAGCAAGCCGAAATAATTGCCGATACCCCAACAGTAACCGTTAGTTGTTTTCCCATGCAACACCGTATTCCCTGCTGGGGGTTTGTGTTTACCGAAAAGAAAAACCTGCGTAAGATCGATCCGGTTAGGGTTCAATCTTATGGTGTCCCGCCTACATATTACAACCGTTTACAGCAGGGAGAAGATTACATTCACCCCAAGGGCACCATTGTTCCCAACAGTGAACTCACCATTGAGGCGGAGCCTCCGAAGCGTTACGCATACTGTGGCGACACGCTGTATACGGAAGACATACTGGAGCACATCCGGGGGGTTGATTTGTTGTATCATGAAACCACTTACCTGAAAGACTTTGGGCCTAAGGCAGAAAAATATTTTCACTCTACCACGGAACAGGCCGGCAGGATTGCTCAGCAATGCGGGGCCGGGCGATTGCTCATTGGCCACTTCTCCTCCAAGTACGAAACCCTGGAATGTTATCTGGAAGAAACACGGGCTGTATTTCCACAGACGGAACTAGCCATTGAAGGCGCCTGTTTTAAGGTTTAAGGTTTATAGCGTATGATGTAGTTGTATCCATTCCCAAGAATCCAGTTGTAAAATTCAGGAAACCAACCTCCCATCGGACTTTCATGTCTTTTGGGGTTTTGATGGTGGGTTGAATAAATCAACGCGGAGGAATGCATTCCTATATTGTCGGTCAGTTGCTGCAGGTCATCCATTTCTTTTCCTTCATAAAAAAACAACATGCCCTTGTGGCCCTTTCCCTGCAAATTTTGATTTTTCAGATACGGGAAGATATCTGCCGGAGGCGAAAAAACACCTGCTTTGCTGAACACATCGGGATACCGCAAGGTAGCATACAGAGCTAAGGCAGCCGTAGGTCCGGAACCGGCAACCACAGCCAATTCTTTGCGCGTACGGTACACACTGTCGATATAAGGCTTCAGATTGTTTTTGAGAAAAGATGCGGCCCCATCCACCTGAGCAGTGTCGGAGTAAAAACTATGCACGGCTACCACAATGGCTTTGGGAGCATTTGTTTGATGTAAACTATCCAGGGCCTCATCCATCAGCCATTCTTTGTTATCGGGAGATATGGAATCACTAAAAGCGTGTTCTCCTCCCAGAAAATAAACTACCGGATAACGATTACGGGTACTCGAATAATTTTCAGGAAGATAGATCCATACAGATGTGGTGGTATCCAGTGTTTCTACGGGAAAATGGCTGTGCACCAATTGTACATGTTCTGATACGGTATGTTTCACCGAATGGCCGGTAGTGTCTGTCCCTAAACTGTTGACCCTTATCCGTCCCCATTCAGGTTGTCGGGCCAGAGTGGCCACGGCAAACAGGAGGATTAATCCTCCCAAACCTCCTAAACGGATGCGTGAGTTTTTTTCCATTCGTTTACATGTTGGTGAATGGCCTCCCTCAGGTTTTGTGCCACGGGCACACCGGGAAGGCGCAATATATTGCTGATGATGCCCAGGCTTTCCAAATAGGCTTTCACACCGGCAGGGTTATTCTCAGCGAACATCCATTGGTATGCCTCTATGAGCGTATCATTTAGTTTTTTAGCTTCCGTGAAACGGTGTTGCAGGCTTAGGCGAATCATCTCGGAAAACTCATGCGGGAAGGCGTTGGCTGCCACGCTGATGACTCCATCCATACCGCAGGCCATTTGCGGCAATGCGAGCGCATCATCTCCACTCACCACCAGAAATTCTTCCGGCGCCGATTTCAAAATATCCATCACCTGTATCATATCTCC
>DPFD01000220.1:2797-3017 GCA_003534175.1 Chitinophagaceae bacterium | reverse complement strand
GGTATGTTTTTCCCGCCGAACCATTCATGATTATATTCGTTGCTTATATGCTGGTGTATATGATGTACGCCCTTCGTTCAGCCAAACAAACCCGGCAACAATAAGTTTATTGTTTTTCAAAAACAAACATCGGATACTCTCCTTTTAAACCACATTGTTCCGGTTTGCGTTCTTCTTTATTATAGATGGCCTGTAAAATTTGTTTTCCAAACAACCAGGA
>DPFD01000220.1:0-2776 GCA_003534175.1 Chitinophagaceae bacterium | reverse complement strand
GCCAGCACGCCAGTTGAAACGGCATGGGCAGGTGTTGTTTGAAGTATGCATAAGGATGAGCATAGAAATACAGCATGCGCGAAGGCTTCTTTCCCTGTGCTCCGGAGAAGGCATCCTTCATTTTATTTCTGATATAGGCAAAGCCCCGGAATGGCAGAAGAGAGATATTCATCCAGGGTGAATGCTTGTACCAATCGTACACTACTACGCCCTTACCTCCTTTTTTAGTAACGCGGTATAATTCAGTAATCGCTTTTACCTGTTCGTCTTTCGGAATGTGATATATGGTATTGAGCGATACAAACCCATCAATCATATTGTCTTTTACGGGAAGATTGGTCATGTCGCACAATAAACATATCGCTTTGTCGCCTAGTTTTCTTTTACATTCACTCAAACCCTGAAACGACATATCTACGCATATCCGGTACCGGTAGTTCTCAGAATACTGAAGGTAATCGGGATATTGCAGGGCGCCGGAAGCCGCATCCATCATATACTTTCCTGAAGGATGCAGATACCTCGACACACGGTCGTGGCACTTTTTAATATAATCCTGCGCAAACGGACGAAGGTCTTCGAATATATCCGCATCTTCATAATCCCCTTTGGGCGTGGTGTGCCAGCCCCGGTTATCATAAAAATCCTTCACCAGTTTTTTATCATCGCTCAGTGTGCCTCCGGGAATACTGGTTGAAGAACGCACCAGTGCGAGGTCTTTCAACAACAGTACAATGCCTCCAATGATCGGGTAAACAAACTGATTATCCGGTGTAACCAATGCTTGCTCCACGGTGGTGGTCATTGGCTTACCGTCAGCCTGCCATAATTCTTTCGAACCAATCAATCTGTTTACTTCTTCAATTTCTCCGGCGTGCATTAAACGAACATCCTGGCCGGTATAAGGGCACTTCAGTATTTCAATCCATTCCATACTTTCAATTTGAGCAACAAAATAATCCGTTCATGCTATAAATAAAAGCATTTTACAAATTCAATTGCCGACAGTTTATACAAATGAGGGTTTAGTGATTATATTTACCTGTATATCACCACAACAAATATCCAAAATACGGTACGGTTATGCTGAAAAATACCCGCGGTCTGCTCCGGAAGTTGTTGCAGTTGTCTAACGTATTCTTTGCTGTATTATTATTAATCAGTGCCTTTTCATGGCTTTTTCCGCCCGATACGTGGTGGTTTTTTGCAGCCATCGGATTATTATTTCCTCTGTTGCTTATGATTGGCGTTGCGCTTGCCCTTGTATCTCTGTTACTCCGCCATCGCAGCGGCTGCATAGTTCTGGTGGCCGTTGGGTTAAGCCTGCCTGCCCTGCTCCGGTTCATACCTGTACCATCAGGTAACAATTTTGTAGCAACCAAATCACCCGAAACCATCCGGGTGCTTAGCTGGAACGTAGGGTTGATGAGTTTCGGCGCCCGCGATACGGTGGAAGCCATCGCACAGAATATTCAAATCCTGGATGCCATTCGTGCATCTGAGGCGGATGTACTCTGTTTACAGGAATTCCTTACTTCCGAAATACCCGACGGGCATTACAATTTCATGGATTCTATTAAAAGAACGATGGGATATCCTTACAGGTACTTTTGTATCGACCGATCCAACATCAATGGATTCTTCACCAGTGGCACCCTCATCATGAGCCGGTACCCGATTACTGATACGGGCAGAACCGCCTTTGCTCCACCCTTTGCGGGCAGTGTGGCACAGGCAACCATCGATGTAAACGGACAACCGGTAGAGGTGTTCACCACCCGGCTGCAAAGCCTCAACTTCAATAAAAACGAATACGCCATTTTCGATAAACTGAAATCTGCTGACGTAAATGCACTGGATGGCAGTAAGAGCTTATCNNGAACCGAAAAGAGCAAATCGACATCACCTACAAACTCATTCACGAACCGCAACGGCCCGTGATTTTTGCGGGCGATTTAAACGATGTGCCCAACAGCTATGCCTATCATACGCTGAAGAAACAGTTCAGTGATCTATGGCTGCAACAGGGCAGCGGCCTCGGCAGAACATTCAGAAAAATTGCTCCTACCCTGCGGATTGATTATATATTCATCAACCCATGGCTGGAATCAAAACAAATTAAACGGATACAAACTACCGGCAGCGACCACTACGGCTTACTGGCTGATGTACGGATAAAACAAAAAGCCCCGTAAAATATTACGAAGCTTCCGTTCACTGAAACTATTCCGTTACTCATAAATCATCCGGAAGAGAGCGTTTCAGATGTTCCGGTATTCAGTTGTGCATTGGCCGGATCTGGTATGTGTTTTTCTATCGTTAGCCTAGGCAATTACCGGTAACTACCGGTTACAAATAAACGCAGTTGCTCCCCGTTTATTTTACACGACCATTTGATGCAAAGAGAATATATGGATGGCAACCTACGCACACTGAACCCCGTGAGTCTTCCATTGAACTTCTGGGAATTTTGCTTCAAAACCATATCAGGCATGAAGAAAAAGTTAAAACAGACTTTGTATTGATTGATATAATATCGGTTAGGGGTATGCGCTTTATGTGCAGGAAGTGTAGAATTTACTATCTCAAAATCAGCGGAAATATCCTTGAAAAAAACCTCGCTTTCGTTCATTCAGAGCAGGTTAGAGCAGCGCAAGAGGGCTAAAATTCGATGGAATAGTTTATTTTTGAAGCCATTGAAAGACGGATAGCATATGGGGCATTTACCAAAATTGATAGAAGACCTTGCGCTTATTTTGATGGCCGGTGCGGCTGT
>DPFD01000226.1 GCA_003534175.1 Chitinophagaceae bacterium | reverse complement strand
AAGGAACGCGGCGAACCTATGGCGGCGGAGATTTCATCCACACTAATTTTATGCTCAGCGGTTCCTTTCTGGGCGATGTAAATAACGGCACGTAACGCGTACTCAGTGGCTTTTGAAAACATAATGTAGGGTTGATACGTAAAGTTAGTTCTTTGTGTTTTCTGTTGAGGTATGATGCCAGGTGGCAAATGAAGTTTCTGTTTCATACAGTTGCAGCCTTTCAAGTTGTACGTCCTGTGGAAAGGCCTGTATAATGCTGTCACGGATGTATATCAGCAGGTTTTCAGCACTGGGTTCCGCGGGGAACTCTATGATGTTTTCTGCCTGAGCGAGATGCGGGTGTTGGTTCAGGTACTCTGTTGAAAGGATGAGGGCGTGGTCGAGTTTATCCAGCACCTGTTCCTGAACTGTTTTTTTGAGTGCTTTGAAATCAAACAGTAATCCCGGTGCCGGAAGATAACCCCGGCTTGAAGCGGATGCACTAACGGTAACAATTAAACGATAGGAGTGGCCGTGAATATGCCGGCAGGCTCCATCGTACCCCAACAGTGCATGGGCGGCTTCAAAGTGGAAGATTTTGCTGATTTCAATCATTGGAATGCATTAGTATGTGGAGAGTGATGCGTTGCGTTTTTTGTACAATAACTCCATGCGCTTTTTGGCATGCATCCCATGCATAAAATATTGTTTTACCACCGGGAGCAACATCATCCACATGCCGGCAGTGAGTGTAACACCGGTAATCATAAACATCATGAAATAGGGGCGGAGGGAAATCATCATCGTACTGAACGGAACTTCCGGCCGGTGTACCTGCCACCAGGCTTTCATTATACCGGCTACAATGAGGCTGATCCAGAATATGAACAGAGAAATATTGCAGATCCTGAATCCCGGCAGCAGGTACCGGTGGAAGTTTTTAATTTTTCGGATGAGGGGGTTTAACTGATCGAATACTACCGCCAGCAACAAAAAAGTATTGATACCTATCGTGGCCCCCATGGTATGTGCAACCGTAATGTGGGTGCCGTGCGTATACACATTGATGGCCGGTATCGACATGGCAATGGCTAATACCAGTGTTAGAAATATCCAGAAATCTGCCGCGGCATAGAACCTGAACCCGGGCTGGTGAATGTGTTTCTTATTTTGCTTCATCTGACGCCGCCATAAAAAAATAATCCTGCCGAGCAGCAACAGCTCAGTCATACTCACCAGATAACTCACGTGTTTGATGTATCCGTGGGTGGGCACGGTGTAAATGTGATGCCCCCAGTTAAACATCAGATTGAACAATCCGAGAAAGTAAATGGCGAAACCAGTTTTGGAATAGCTATACGTTTGGGTGCCACTGATTTTATCCATCAGATAAATACCACAACCATAAATCAGCATATTCCAGGAGCCTACCATGGAGCCATACGATTTCCACTGTATGGTGAGGTCATTCACAATATTGTTTCTGAAATAAGGTATCAGCCACAGATACGATTCAAGATAGGTTATCAGAAAAAAAATGAACCCGGTAAACCACATCCACACATATACCGGTTGTTTTTTTAGTGTGCCGGTGGTTCTGATAAAATTATACAGACACAGCATCCATGAAATCAGTACAGGCAGGGCCNNGTACGGGATGGAATTCCCAGTATTCCCTTCCGCCGAAAATACCCAGCAGATAGGTCAGTAAAATACATCCGATGGCGCTGATGAACAATCCCCATTGCCATTTCAATAACCGGGTGGAGTATATGTTTTTACCGGTGTGTTCCTGTACATAATACAGGGTGCAGCCCACCGACGTGATGATTATCCAGAACACCACCGAGGATACGTGTAACGGCCTGATTCGTTCGAATGACATTTGAGATTTCAGTAATCCGGGAATGATATATTGTAATGCACCGATGATGCCCCAGCACATTCCGGTGAGGAGTAAAATAATTCCCGGAATAATAAAGAATGCAGTAGACGTACTCCTATTGTTCAATCGTACCATTCAGGTGAAGTTTAAAAGATGATGGGGCGGCATTCCCGGTTTTGTCAATGTCTTTCATGTATGCAGTCAGGGCATCCATTTCCTCATTGCTTAGATTGAAGTTGGGCATTACATTGGTGCCACTTTCTAAAAAGGCACGGATATACGCAGCCCCTTTAAGTGAATAGGTATTGGTGAGGTCAGGGCCAAGATATCCGCCCAGTCCATATACCTGATGACAGGCAATGCAGTTGTAGGACTGCCAGAGCTTTTTCCCTTTTTCCACCTGCGCATCCACTGTACCGGAGGCTTGCGGTAAATCGGTATAGATATGAATAGAATATCCCGCATATCCTGTTACCAGCAAAAGGGCAATGATTGCTTTGTAGGTATCCCGAATCATGTAAATATTATTTAGGACAAAAATATCCTTAATAGGTATATTTGCAAAATAATTTTCGACAGAGTATGAAAGAATTGAAAAAGAAACCATTGGTATATTCCTGTTCGGGTTGTTCTTCTGCGGCTCAAATGGCTAATGATCTGGCTTTACGGCTGAACAGGGATGGTGTTGCAGAGATGTCGTGCATTGCAGGGGTGGGCGGGCATGTTAAGCCCCTGGTGGTTACTGCAAAATCTAATCGCAGGATTATTGTACTGGATGGCTGTGTGTTGTCCTGTGCCCGGGCATGTTTAAAACAGCATCAGGTAGAACCGGCGTTACATGTTGTGCTGTCGGAGTATGGAGTTAAAAAAGTGAGTCATCAAACATATCCCTCTGAACAGGCAGCAGAGATGTATGATCAGATCCTTCAACAAATTTCAACCTTATGAACACCCTCATTCGAAATTATTTTAAGAAACATACAGTGGCTTCCATTTGCGGAGTTGATTCCTCGGGTGCGCCCTTTATATTCAGTTGTTTTTATGTACTGCAAAACAATCAGCTGTTATTCAAGTCGAATCCGAATTCTAATCACATTCAGTGTTTGTATCAGCAGGCAAAAGTGGGTGGTACGGTGATTGCTCAAAATGGAAAAGCACTTCATTTCAGCGGCGCACAGTTTGAAGGGGAGTTTACAGGTGCTGCAGAAGAGCATGGCATTCAAACATCGCCATACTATATGCGGCACCCTGTGGCCAGAGCCATTCCCGGAGTGGTGTATGCCATCCGGGTTACCGGTGTAAAACTCTCTGAAAACACACTGGGGATGATCAGGAAACATGTATGGACAGCAGGAGTGGAGGAGCAAAATCAGTTGTAGGATGGTGTTGCGAGGAACTGAATACAATATATCCGCTAAATAAATCGGGATTTATATTTTCACACACATACATTTTTTGCAAGATCAAATCTTGAATTACCTGTGAAGGTTTGGTTTTATTCTGCTGTGTGCTATCCCATTATCAACACAATACTTGATGAGTTATGTATTTCTCTATGATGTATGCACCGCAAGGATACTGCTTTACCCTTTCTTCTTTTTGTGTGGAGGCTCGTAAATCATTCGGATGAAGGTGCTGAACCGTTCGTTTTCTCTGCTGATTGGAATGCCGGTTACGATGCCCACGAGTAAATGATCGGTAATGCCTACACGCATCTGTGGCCTGATGGTCATGTCGAAATCTTTTCCATCCGCATTTTTGTTGAACTCAATACCTACAAAATTTCTGGTTCCGGAAATCATATAATGCAGGTTGGTATTGATTTGCCAGGAGGTATGGGTTGTGTTGTTTTGGAAGTGATGAGCAATAACCGGTCCGGTATAAAGCAATGTGTGAAAATTGTTTCCTAATCGTTTGGCTGCAACAAAGAATGGATTGTACAGATTTCCTTCTACAAGCTTATGATTTTTGTATCGGTTAAATGTGGTGAGTTCAAATTCATGAATGTACCCGATGGCCATCGACGTCTTGCTTTTTTCTGAAACGAAGAAGGAGTATTGTGCAGCTAACTTTAAACTATTGAGTTTGCTAGCCGGTGCATTCGTATGGCTGGCGGTAGGATAATAGAAGGAGAACGGCAGTTCAACTTCCAGTCCCAATCGGTCTATGGGTGCCCATTCATATTCAACCAACGCTGTGTATTGGTCGTACTGGTTATTGTCGGTTAACCCAAGGCCAACATTCCATTCTTTTTCACCTTTTCGTGCACCTAAATCTCTGATCAGATCAATGTACAAAGGTTCTGCGTGCAATACCTTGGCAGGTTTTTTACTTTTCTCTACTTCACTGATATACAAACTGTCGCTGTATTCATTTTTATCCAAAGGAATTTGCTGGGCGTGCGACGTTAAAGCTATACTGAATAAAATACTCAAAAAAATAAATACCTTCATGTGCAAAGTAGTTAGTGAAAAATGTTCAGGTGCAGCAATTTTACGAACAGCATGTGAAGAGTGGGTTCAATCTGAAGTTTTTTTACAGCTTTTTAACAGCATCATTCGAGCCGTTGTATGAAAAAAGTAATGTATGTAGTGGTAGCTGCAGGATTCATAGTAGCCGTGCGTTATGCTGTTTCCGCTGATTTCAGGCAGGCAGTATATTATCAGTATTACACACGCCTCAAGCATCCTGAAATAGCCGGTGGGCCTTGTGGCCCTAACTGCAATGGGTATAATGAGTTTCTGAATCAGGGCTTACTAACGAATACGGATACACTGCCATTGTTTGAAGAGCGTAAAGCAGACCGTATGTTACTAACCGGTGTGATTCATGATTTTTCCGGAAAGCCCGCGGCGGATGTACTGCTGTATGTATTTCATACAGATGCGCAGGGCGTATATCCGAAACGTGCGGGTGCTACAGGAGCAGAAGCGCTGAACGGATACATCAGGGGATGGGTAAAAACCAATGCCGACGGCCGGTATTACATTTATACGAACATGCCCGGTGCCTATCCCGAAGAAAAGACGCGTGCACATGTACACTGCATCATCAAGGAACCTGACGTAAACGTGTACTCGCTGATGGACTTTATTTTTCCCAACGATCCGTATGCAGAGGCGCATGAAACAACAGTTCCGCAACACCTCAATGGCGGATTGGTGAAAGACATCACGCAGCCCGGCGACACGATGAAAGTATATCAGCGTAATATATACCTGGGCCGTGGTGTGGTGAATTATCCCTCAAAAAAGAAGGGAGCATAAATATGCTCCCTGTCCATTGATTTTAACTTTGTATTACTTCATTTCAGCGAAGTACTGATGAAAGTAGGGAATGGTTTCAATTCCTTTGTAGAAGTTTTCTACGTTGAATTTTTCATTCGGACTATGCAGGTTGTCGCTGTCTAACCCAAATCCCATAAATACTATTTTCACACCGAGTTCTTTTTCGAATAATGCACAAATAGGAATACTTCCGCCACCACGCACCGGAATCGGATCTTTACCAAAAGTAGCTTTCATGGCTTTGGCCGCTGCCTGATAGGCTTTGCTGTCGATGGGAGTCATGTAAGGCTCTCCTCCATGATGCAGTTCCGCTTTTAATGTGATGTACGGCGGTGCGCTTTTTTCAAGATGGTCAATTAGCAGTTTAGTTATTTTATCCGATTGTTGATTGGGTACCAAACGCGCAGAAATTTTGGCGTATGCTTTGGAGGGCAACACTGTTTTAGCTCCTTCGCCGATATATCCACCCCAGATGCCGTTGAGTTCAAGGGTTGGACGGATGCCCGTTCTTTCGTTGGTAGTGTATCCTTTTTCACCCCAGAGTGCTTTTACGCCTAAGTCTTTTTTAAACTCTTCCTCATCATAAGGAGCTTT
>DPFD01000202.1 GCA_003534175.1 Chitinophagaceae bacterium | reverse complement strand
CGGTATTGATTCGGGTGGACGCATGAAAATCGGAATTAATTTTTCCAGCGAAAAGTATTCATCAGGTGTTCAATGTCTTTTTGCAGAAAATCCACCACGGGCCTGATGGAATCGGCATTGGGTGTGGAGGCGAAATACAGCGCTCCCCGCAGAAAATGTTTGGTAGTGTCTGTTACAAAGAACTGACGCGCAGTAGCAGCATTTCCTCCCACGCGGAAAGCCACTCCTGAAACACCATTGGAGGTTCTGAACACACTGTCGCGGATGGACGTGGCCACCACTTCGTTTTTATTGGTTAAGTTGAACGCATCATTCACCATGCGGTCGAACTCATTAATTCCCATTGAATCTTTGTACTGACCATCGGGGCCTTTCACTTTATACGGTGCTTTACCGCCAACAATTTTATAGCTCAGAAAAATCCTTGCATCATATTGGGGAAAATCAATATTCACCCAGTAATCATTTTCGGGAGTGGTATCAAAATAGGTGGTGTCTTGCACAATGTTGGCATATACCGGATATTCAAAGGCATAGGGAAATCCTTCCCGGTTAAATGATTGGTAGGAATGTTCGGGAAGTTCGATATGGAAGTATCCGCGTTTTTTGGATGTGTACACACTGTTGCAGCTCATGGTAGTAATGAGTAGCAGCAAGGCGATTAATCTCAGAGGTTGGTGTTGCATTTATTCAGCGTCTGTTTGTACTGGATTGATAAGTACTTTAATTTTTTCAATCCTGTTTTTATTGATATCAAGAGGGATAAAGGTAAAGTTTCCGCTGTGGAGGCCCTGATTGATTTGAGGGAATTCACCGGCAATTTCGAGTACGAGGCCGGCGAGAGAATCACTCTCTCCCCTTATTTCATCAAATGTATCTTCCGGAAGTTTCATCATCCGGCAGGCATCGGGAATCATGGTTTTGCCTTCGAAGATATAGGTGTAATCATCCACTTTTACATTGCTGCTTTTTTCATCATCAAACTCATCTTCAATTTCACCGATGATTTCTTCGAGAATATCTTCCAGGGTAACAATGCCGGATGTGCCTCCAAACTCATCCACCACAATGGCAAAATGTTTTCGCTGTGCCCTGAATTCCTGCAACAAATCCTCAATCAGTTTTTGTTCGTGTACAAAATAGGGCTGGCGAATCAACTGCTCCCAATTGAATGTATTGGATTCGTTCAGATAGGGCAGCAAATCCTTTGTATGAATCATGCCGGCAATATCATCGAGGTTGTTACGATACACGGGCAATCTGGAATAGTTTAATTCTTTCACGCGTTGCATTATTTCTTCAAAAGTGCTGCTCGCTTCTATGCCACTCACGTCGAGGCGTGAACGCATAATTTGTTTAACGGTAGTACCGCTGAATTTTCTGATTCCTTTCAAAATCATTTTCTCTTCCGGTGTAGCCTCGTCTTCGGGTAATAAGTCAATAGCCTGATCCAGACTTCTGTCATCCACCGCACCATTTCTGTTGCCCGACATTCTCTTTTCAATTCTGTCGGTATAACGCACCACACGATTGCTGAAGCGAAACAATATGCTATTGAAAATTTCTATCACCAGTGAGGCCGAGGCAGCGAACCACAACTTGCGGTGTGTAGCCCACACTTTAGGCAACACCTCAGCAAACAGGATAAGGATACCGGCAATCACCACAATCTTCAGTGCCAGCCTGGCCCATTCAGTCAATGCAGAAAACTCCATCCATTCATCCATCAGCGTATTGCTCACCAGCACAATACCAATGCTTACGAATGTATTGGCAATATGCATGGAGGCCAGTAAGTTTTTGGGTTGTTCCAACAGGTATACGATACGGCGAAAAGAAGGATTCCGTTTTGTTTTCAGTACATTCAGGTCTTTCGATGTGAGCGAAAAAAAAGCAATTTCGCTGCCGGAGATCAGAAAAGACAGCACGAGTAATAAAATCACCAATACTACCAGCACGGTTGATTCAACCGGAGTAATGGCCAGAAAATGAAATGGAAAAAAATGGATGACCGAATGATAGTCCAATGCAAATAGTTTTAGTAAACAATAGGCGGTAAATCAGCATCAACATGCCGGTTAATCCCGACTTTCTTCTGTGGGTGGTAACTCATGAGGTGGGTGTTCGAGGTTTTCCATGTGTGGATGAGAACCGTCGGCCCTTTTATCCAGCATGATCAGGTTATCCCCTACAATTTCTGTGGCAAATTTCTTATGCCCTTCCTTATCTTCCCAGCTACGGGTTTTCAACTTGCCCTCAATATACACCAGGCTTCCACGATGTAGGTATTTTTGAGCTAGTTCTGCCAATCCGCGCCAAAGTACAATGGTATGCCATTCTGTTTGAGCAATCAGTTTGCCACTGCGGTCTTTATAGGTTTCAGTGGTGGCGAGCGAAAATTTAGCTACTGCAATGTTGCCCTCGAGGTATTGAATATCCGGGTCCTTCCCTAAATTCCCTATCAGCATAACCCTGTTAACGCCTCTCATATGGTTGAATAATTAATTGAATCTTACAATCATCTCCAATTTTAAAGATATAACTTATCTGAAAATTAGCAATAACCCTGCGCGGGGTCATTTGTGAATATTCTTTAAAAAATTCACCATCACTTTCGGCATGGGATATTCATTCAGTTCATTCTCATCAATCCATAACCCATCGGGTATGTCAGGCTTTTTACTCATTGAGATGCGGTAAAACCGGGCATGTATTTTTTGGTGTGTGAGCATCTGTGTAAAATCGGCATCCACCCATATAGCCGGTTGTCTGTTCAACAAGGGGCGAAAATGTTCGGGTGGTGTGACAGATTGGGTTTCAATGGCCGGAAATTGATAGAGGCCTTGCCAGATATCTTTCTTNNACCAAACATACTTTACCATTATAACGTATATATATAAAATGGAAGTAGCGGTATTTTTTTTCAGGACGTTTAAGTTTCACCGGGAGCGATGAAATCTCCTGCTGATTAAATGCATAACAACTGTTGCGAAGCATACAGGTGGCACACAAGGGGGCGGCCGGCTTGCATACCGTGGCCCCGAAATCCATAATAGCCTGATTATAAACAGCAGAACGCCCATGGGGTAAAATGTCCTGAGCGAGTTGTTCAAACNNGCCCGCCACATCAGCTACCGGCCGGTGAATACCAAAAAATCGGGCCAGCACACGAATTACATTACCATCCACTACGGCATTTGGAGCATTGGCCGCAAAAGAACTGATGGCCGCCGCGGTGTAGGGGCCCACACCGGGGAGTTTTATCAATTCCTGAAAACCCGTTGGGAATTGTGCATCATAGATATCCCGTACGAGTCGGGCTGTTTTGAGTAGGTTGCGGCAACGACTGTAATAGCCCAGTCCTTCCCAGAGTTTCATTACCCGGGTATCAGAGGCGTTCGCCAGATCCACCACAGTGGGAAATTCATTTATAAATTTATTGTAATATTCAAGACCCTGTTCTACACGTGTTTGTTGCAAAATAATTTCACTCAGCCAGATTTTATAGGCATCTTTTTCGCCTTTCCAGGGCATGCTCCGGTTATTGGCCAACCGGTTCCAGCGCAGTAGTTGTTGAACAAAATAGGAATAGTCTGACAGAGGCATAAATCTTGTATTACGGAGCTTACGGGTNNNNAGTTTTTGTATAAATAATCTAAAATCTACTTGATTATCACATAGTTATTTGTAAATTTGAACAAGGTACCTCATTTAAAATGAAAATTTTAAGTTATGCGTAAAGCTGATCTGATTAACAAGATTTCAGAAAAAACCGGAATACCAAAGGTAGATGTATTGGTTTCACTTGAAACGATGTTTAAGGAAATCAAACACACGCTGGCAGAAGGTGAAAATATTTACATCAGAGGATTTGGAAGTTTTATTATTAAAAAGCGAGCTGCAAAGATCGGCAGAAACATTAAGAAAAATGTAGCAGTTGCTATTCCTGAGCACTTTATACCTGCTTTTAAACCCTCCCGCGAGTTTGTTCAGGAAATTAAGAGTTCCACAAAAATTAAGGAAGAACCAACACTCAATGAGGATGAAGACCAGTAACTTTGCGGTTCGCAAAATATTTGCGATCTAAAATAGTTGCAAAGTGAATAAACCTCTATTAACAGCAGCAGCAGGATTGTTGCTGGTATTTCTTNNTTTTTTCGGCAGAACTACAGCACCTAAAACTTCAAAAGCAGTGACTGCAGAAGCTGCGCCTGTTTTTTCGATACAAACGTGGATCGACAGTGTTGAAAACACATTAACCCCTTCACAATCAGCCCTTTTAAATACATTTAAACCGGGCTTGCAATCAGCCGACCCCAACCAGAAACTTCAATCATACGGAG
>DPFD01000187.1 GCA_003534175.1 Chitinophagaceae bacterium | reverse complement strand
GATACACAACATTTTCAGTTTTCAATTCACCGGCAGGATATGTTTGATAGAATAGGGAAACTTTTTGGAATGGAAGACGTTGAAACCGGATACCCAGATTTCGATGAATGTTTTATCATCAAAACCAATCATCCTGAGCAACTGAAAACCATTTTTAACAACCCCGCTATACGTGAGGGCCTACTGCAGGAAAAGAACGGTGCATTGCAGCTG
The DNA here is from genome assembly GCA_003534175.1 of Chitinophagaceae bacterium. Lineage (GTDB taxonomy): Bacteria > Bacteroidota > Bacteroidia > Chitinophagales > Chitinophagaceae > Ferruginibacter. The sequence continues at coordinate 5,912 of DPFD01000187.1, read as the reverse complement.
TATCCGGGTAATGAAGACGGTAATACATACACCCTGGAGTGGATGTTGAGCCATGCCATATTTGATGTACCCAGACTGAAAAAAATGTACCACTGTTTTACTCAGATTATGGATGCCATCACAGGTAAAACTCAGTAGAGCCAGTCCATTTGTAAATATATCGTCGGTGAATAAGATTTAGAACTGTAAAAACATCCCTTACATTGGTTGTAATATTCGCGAAGCGCTCAACCAACTTACACTAGATTTTCAATTTTACTACAATCTTCCGGCTCCTATGTCAAACCCCGTTTGGGGCTATGCAATATTACCTGCAGACTATTGTCAACCTTAAGTTTACTCAATCTATAATTCCTGCCTTTGATGTATAATCAGCTAACAGTTCATCTGATAGGTTGCCTTTATAAAACAATACTCCTCGAATATCAATCCATTTGTGTCCATATTCTGTAAGTACTTGCTTTATATTTTCTAAATTATAAGAGTCCATAGTCTTTGTAACTTGAATAATCTCTCCATCCTTTCTGTAAGTCGGGAAATATTCATGATAATCTTCTGTCAAACCAGCTTGTTGAAACCAAACCTTTTTAAAATATTCTTTGTCACCAATAGAATATGTTCGCCCTCCTTGGGCCCTTACAATATCTTGATTAGTAGTAAAAGATAATTCACTTCCATCATTTAAGTGAAATGTCAAATGATATTGTGCAAAAACTTTACTTGGATTTCCAGGTTCTGAACTTTGTAATTTGGCTATTAAATTTTCAAACTGACTTTCTGACAATCGCAATGACACAGTATCTACACGTTTGCGGATTTCTATAAAATCAACTATACTTTTATCAATATTGAATTTCTCATTACTTGCACTAAAACAGGAAGTCAAAAATACAATCGAGATAAGTAGTGCTATTTTCATATTAGTTGCAGGTAACGTTTTGATATTTATTTCTTAAACATGAAATACACCGCGCCTAACAGGAAGAGGAAACTAACCAGGTATCTCCAGTGCAATGGTTCTTTCAGATAGAACACTGCGAATACTGCAAAAACAATAAGAGTGATCACTTCCTGAGTCATCTTTAACTGAAAGCCCGTCATTCCGTTTTGATACCCAAGTCTGTTGGCTGGCACCATCAGTACATATTCAAACAGAGCAATAAACCAACTGATGAGGATGACCTTCCACAACGGGAATTCCGTTTTTTTCAAATGACCGTACCAGGCAAAAGTCATGAAGATATTCGACAAAACGAGCAGGATGATGGTACGCGTCATGATTTGCAGTTAATCACTTTTCATTTACAAGCCTGATATTCCCCGGGCCACCATTATTTCCCGGTATCCACCGGTAACAAAATCATACACTTTCTCTGTTACATATTCAACCTGAATCTGCTTACCAATATGATTCAGGTCGGTAAGTTTTTCATCCCCTGCAAAATGTCGTGTACACCATATCGTGAGTACCTTACCCTCGGCGTTCATCAGTTCTACACTGTTCATTGCTCCGGTTTGCACTTTCAACAGTTTCCCGGAAATATTAGTTGCGGTNNGCAGAGTTACCCGTGCGACCCATAGCCACATCACGAAACACAGCACAACTTTTCAATAATTCCAATCCCAGCTCATTACCAAACCTTTCGAATGATTTCGGGTCGGATACGTTCACATCCAATATCTGCTCCAGTGCCGCCTGATGTGTGGTAATCAAGGGCATCATAGACATCATGATAGCATTCTCCAGTGATTCAACNNCGAAATTTCATCACACACCTGAACCGACATCAGCTTCAACAGACTATCCTTTGCCTGCTGGTTGTTCTGAGAAAACCCTGTAGTACAGCATACAAATAACCCTGTTATAACAACGCATATTTTTTTAAAGGACATATCGATTAATTAAGACTTCTGAAATCTACAGGAACCAGCTTACTCACCCCGGCTTCCTGCATGGTAACACCGTAAATCACATCCACCGCACTCATGGTCATTTTGTTGTGGGTTACAATAATAAACTGTGAGTTTTCACTGAACTGCCTGATCATGTTGGTGAACTTGCCCACGTTCGCATCATCGAGTGGTGCATCCACTTCATCCAGAATACAAAACGGTGCGGGTTTAATCAGGTAGATAGCAAACAACAATGCCGTAGCGGTAAGTGTTTTTTCTCCCCCGCTTAATTGCCCGATACTACTTGGCCGTTTGCCTTTGGGTTTTGCAATGATATCGATGCCAGTTTCAGCAAGATTCTCCGGATCTACCAATACCATATCGGCAGTATCTTCTTCAGAGAACAGGGCTTTAAATACTTTCTGGAAATTTTCACGGGTTTTGTTGAAGGTGTCAAGGAATTGCTGATTGGCAGTGGCTTCCACTTCCTGAATGGTTTGCATCAGGCTGTCTTTAGCAGTTACCAGATCATTTTTTTGCTCGAGAATAAATTCATACCGCTTCTTCATTTCAGTGTATGCTTCAATGGCTGTAGGGTTCACTTCACCCATGTTTTCCAGCCGTTTTTTCATACGCTCACTTTTATCGTTCAACTCTTCGAGGGGCTCTTCACCGGTACGTGGTTCGTCAATGATAGTATCCAGATCCACTTTAAACTCCACACTCAGGCGTTCTTTCATTCCTGCCAGTTGTAATTTAAGTTCTGTGAGTTTATCNNTTCAGTAAATGATCAATGCCTTCTTTTGATTTTTGTTTCAATCTAAGCTGACTTTCCTTCTCATTCAGTTCATTTCTCAAATTGTAATAGGTGCGATCTGCCTCGTTGAGCGCTTGTTCACTCTCTTCTTTTTGCTTCAGCATTTCCAGCACCAGTTTTTCCAATTCAACCAGGTGATCAGCCGTTTCCTGAAGCTGCGTACTGGCTTCCTGCAACTGTTGCGAACTTTTCTCCACCTGAGTATTCAACTCTTTCAGCTGATTGCTCTTAAATTCAAATTCCTGACGAAGGGATGCCACTTTGCTTTGCTGGCGGGTTAACTGAATATTCCCTTCATTAAAACCTTGCGTGGCCTGATTATACTCCTGTTCAGCCAATGTAAAATCAGATTCAACCAGGGACATGTCGGTTGAAAGGCGGTGTAACTGATCATTGTAATCAGCCAGCTTCTGACGTGTTTCTCCAATTGCCTCCTGATTGTTTTTCAGCTGACCGGATAGTTCAGTGATGCGATTTACTGCACTGGATTCCTGTTGATGGAGATTCTCCATTTTATTTTTCGAGGCAAACAACTGATTGCTCAACTGATTCAGTTCCTGTTGTAACTGACGGATGGCATTTTCCTGCAGGTTGTTGTTGTGTTCTATCACCTCATTGTGCTTCGATTGAATTTGTTCCTTGAGTGCATCCACCACCGTTTTCTGACGGGCAATTTCCTTTTGAAGTTTCTCCAGGTTTTTGGCCCTTCCAATCTTCTTACCTTCAAACAAACCTACGCTACCACCGGTGATGGTGTATTTTCCCTTTACATATTTTCCTGATTTTTCAAGGATTACAGCACCATTGCTTTGTGCGAGCACGGATTCATCCTCAGCAATGAACACGTTACCCAGCAGGTGCTTAGCCAATCGCTGAAAGGCACTGTCTACTTCAATCACCTGTAACGCGGGTATGGTGCCTTCCGGCTGGTGTGCCTCAGGTGTGTCGGTAAACTTTTCGAGCATGAAAAAATTCGCCTTTCCCTTTTTATTGGCATCCAGCAAATGCACCGCTTGTAATCCTTCCTGCAGGTTATTCACCACATAATAGTTCAGGTAAGGTTCCAGCACGTTTTCAACGGCCGCACGGTATTCTTCTTTTACATAAATGATATCAGACAGCAAGGGAGCCTTGTGGTTCCAGCCGGTATTTTTATGCAGGAATTTCACACTCTCCGGATATCCTTCCATGGAGTCCACCATACTTTTCAGCAGGTCGTGCTCGTTCATTTTGGCGTCCAGTTTTCTGTTTTCCTCTGCCAGTTCATGGCGCAGTCCTTCCAGCTTACCCTGTGCTTCCAGGATGGCCTGTTTGGTTTTTTCGTGCGCTTCCTGTAGCTGGTGCAGTTTATCCTGCTTGTCTTTTAGTTCACTTTCTTTATCCTGCACCTCTTTTTCCAATTGCTCAAGCTGATGCTGGCGCTGAACTTTTTCGTCTTCGAGATGTTGGAGGGTGCGCTGCAGATTCTGAATGGAGGTATCTGCTACGGCTACTTTTTTTTCCGCATCAAACTGTTCACGTTGAATAGACGCATGCTCTTTTCGCAATGCATCCATCCTGCCGCGTTTGTCATCAAAAATGCTGCGTTTTTGTTCAACCGTTTCCTTCAGGGAGGTGAGTCCGGTTTCAAGCTGCAGTGCCTTGGCTTCTTCATCACCAATTTGACGGGAAGTAAAGCTAATGCTCTCATCCAATCCTTTCAGCTGAATACCTGCCTGTTTGATAAATTCATCCAGATTACTTTTTCTTTCCTGCAGGTGCTGCAATTGCTGAGCAGCCAGTTTCTTTTCGCTTTCCTTGTGGCGCACCTTGTCGAGCATTTCGTTAAACGCATGCTGCATGACATTCAGCGCCTTTTCTTTTTCGATAAAGGCAAGTTTCTCCTGCTCTAATGCAGCCTCTTCTTTGGCAATGGCGGCTTCCAGCTCGAGCCTTTTATCTACTTCCTGTTTCTGTTGCTCGTTCAGGTCTTTGTAAGTAATGTTGAACCCTTCCAGGGCGGCCTTGGCCAACTCAATGCTTACGGCCTTGTATTCTTTTTTAATTTCGAAATACTTCTCGGCTTTCTTCGCCTGATTTTCGAGTGTTTTAAGCTGGTTATTGATTTCAAATAGCAAATCTTCAATACGTGCTAAATCCTGTTCCGTAGCATCCAGCTTTAACTTCGCTTCTCTCTTACGGGTTTTGTAGATGGTGATGCCGGCAGCCTGTTCCAGCATTTTTCTACGACTGTTCTCTTTATCCTTAATGATATCGTCCACCATCCCCAATTCAATAATGGCATAGCTGTCGGTGCTCACACCGGTATCCATGAACAGGTTATGAATATCCTTTAACCTGCACGCTACGTCGTTCAGGCGGTATTCACTCTCCCCGCTTTTGTAATATTTTCGTGTAATCGTTACCGTATTGAACTCGGTTGGCAACAGATTTTTGGTGTTTTCAAAAGTTAAACTCACCTCTGCCAAACCACTGGCGCTTCTGGTTTTACTTCCGTTGAAAACGAGGCTTTCAAGGTTCTCGCTCCTCAGGTTACTGATTTTATGTTCGCCAATCACCCAGCGGATGCTATCGATGATATTACTCTTTCCGCAACCATTTGGGCCAATAACACCTGTAATACCTTCATCAAAGTTCAATACCGTTTTATCGGCAAAACTTTTAAAGCCTTTAATCTCTAAACTTTTTAATCGCACAACAATAAATTTTAATGTAAAAGAGCGCCGAAACGCCTGTCCGTTCTAACTTTTTCGATTGGTAAATGTACTTCAATACCCGCAGGATTAGAGCACTAAATCTGCTTAAGGGCTGTTAATTATTCACAGGTTTTTCACAAGATGTGGATAACAATTCTCCAGGGATGCAGTTTAAAAAAAATACATACTTTCAATACACAGAACATTCAAAAAAAACGTATACATGGGAACCATCATTATTCTTTCTTCAAGCATTCGCACCGGCAGGAAAAGTCATCGGGTAGCTGAATTTATTGCTTCTTCCATTCAATCGGAAGGCGTGCATCAGGCGGAGATACACGACCTGAACCATTATCAGTTTCCGCTTTTTGAAGAACGGCTCAAATTTCTTTCCAATCCGCTTCCCGAGTTGCAATCGCTTTCTGATGCTATTCGGGCGGCTTCAGGTGTAATCATCGTTTCCCCTGAATACAATGGCAGTTTTCCGGCAGCCCTGAAAAATGTTA
>DPFD01000189.1:2698-5948 GCA_003534175.1 Chitinophagaceae bacterium | reverse complement strand
GCGCCACCCGCCAAAACTTTGGCAGGTGTCAGTACGGTCATAAGGCCAAAAACCGCCACCAGTAAAGATTTTAAACACTTTTGCACCATGCTTTCCTCAATTTTGGCGCAAAGATAAGGGCGGAATCATTAATAGTAAAATTTAATCCCTTTTCCTGTTAAACTACTGCCGACTGGCTAAACTGTGTTTGATATAAGCGGTAGTAAGCACCTTGTTTTTTCATCAGTTCCTCATGGGTTCCCCACTCTGCCACGGTGCCCCTATCCATCACTAGGATACGGTCTGCCTTGCGGATGGTGCTCAGCCGGTGGGCAATAACAATGGAGGTTCGTCCGGCTATGAGCTTGTCAATCGCCTGCTGTATCAAGGATTCGCTTTCACCGTCCACCGATGAAGTGGCTTCATCCAGTATCAGCACCGACGGATTGTACAAAACAGCACGGGCAAACGATAGCAGCTGGCGCTGCCCCATGGAAAGAACGGCCCCTCTTTCCCGGACATTGAAATCATAGCCACCCGGTAAATTCATTATAAAGGGATGTAAATCAACAAGTTTTGTTGCCTCCACCATGGCATCCTCCGAAATTTGCCGGTTTCGCAGCGTAAGGTTATCGCGAATGGTGCCACTAAAAAGATATACTTCCTGCAACACCACGCCTATCCGGCTCCTTAAATAGGATAGTTCGTAGTCGTTCACCGATACCCCGTCTATCAGAATTTCACCCTGTGATACCGGGTATAGCCGGTTGATGAGGCTGGTGATGGTGGTTTTGCCACTTCCGGTAGATCCAACAATGGCCAGTGTTTTACCTGCGGGGATGGAGAAACTTACATTTTTCAACACCGGCGTTCCTTCGTTATACTCAAAGGATACGTTCCTGAATTCAATGGCACCGTGAATAGGAGTGGTAGCAGTTCCTGATTCCGGTGTAACATCTTCATTGTCGAGTACCTTAAATACGCGTTCACTGGCAATCATCCCCATTTGCAACACATTGAACTTATCGGCCATCACCCGCAGAGGCCGGAACAATAAATTCAAACACAGAATAAAAGCCGTGATTACGCCTGCTACCTCATTGCCTGCCCCGGCAAATACCGATTCCCGGCCTGCCCACCACACCAGCAAGCCAATGGAGGCTGCCGATACCAGTTCTACCATCGGAAAAAAAACTGAATAAGCAAATATGGCCCGGATGTTGGCCCTTTTGTGCTCCGCGTTAATTTTTTCAAATTTGCGCTGCTCCTGTTGTTCGGCGGCAAAGGCCTGTACCACCGGCATACCGGTGATATGCTCCTGCACAAACGCATTGAGTGAGGCAACGGCATTGCGTACACGAATNNTGAAAAAATAAGTAGCAATGATGAGCACCGGAAATGGAGCCAGACAAACCAGCGTGAGTTTCCAGTCAACTGCAAACATATATCCCAGTATAGAGAGTATCGCCAGCAAATCAGCAATAATCGGAATCAGTCCGTCGCTGAAAATATCATTCACAGATTCAATATCGTTGATGGTGCGTGTGGTTAAAGTACCAATGGGGGTTGTTTCGTATTGCCTCACATTGAGATTGAGAATTTTTTTATAGGTACTCACCCGCAGATCGCGCACCACATATTGCCCCAACCGGGCAGATGTAAAAGCAAACCAAAACCGGGCAGCTCCATCTATCAGCAAAAGTAAAATCTGAATTACCGTAATTTCTATCAGAAACGCTCCGGCCCTTTTCAGCCACCAGCCTGCTGCATGATTTTCTATTCCGTAATGGATGGTGATTTGAATAAGCCAGGGCCTTATCGGTGCCAGCACCGCCAATAACACCGCCAGAAAAAGCGAGAGATAAAATTTGTTTTTATAGGGTGCCGCTACACGATATACACGCTTCAGCAAGGCAAGGTTGAATGTTTTTTTCGGTTTACTCATGAACTTTTACACTTAGGCCATGCTATTCCGCCTGAATTTTTCTGTGATATGCTTTAATAAATATGGCTCCAAGGTTTCGGTGCGGAGGTACATAATCTTCCCAGCTTTCGCGTGTTTCTCTGGGAGCGGATGAAAATTGTGTGGTTAACGTGCGCCACATGTTTCTCCATCCAATATCTTTTCCACCCACAAAATGTTGATTGAGATAATTGATGATGGGTTGATTCAAATCCCCTTTACCGATTTCCTTGGTAGAGATGATATGTGCATCCGGACAAACCTCCAGAATCTGATTTAGGTTTTTATATCCGCCACAGGAGCCTAACAAAACGATTCGTGCTTCGGAGGACATGCGGCTGATGGTTCGCGGCAACCAATAACTGTGTCCGCGGTGTACCACCACTGTAGGGAATTTGCCCAAATCTTCCATGTACCGGATCAGATGCACCTGCGCACTGTCGTCGAGGTTGGCATCATTATCCAACGGACGATTCACATACACCTCCACTTTTCCGTTGTGTGAAATGAATTCAATCCACTCTTTTTTAGGAACCACCTTCCAGTCTTTCGATGAAAAAGATTGTACAAACGCAGGGAAAAAGGCCTTGCCATCTTCATCGCCATAGAAAAACACCTGCTGTATTACCTTCCCTTCTTCATTCTGTAATTGCTGATGACCTATTTCGTAGATAGACGGAATGCCCAGGGTGGAGGTGAGGTCGGTTTGATTACTGGAATCAGCCGACAAAAATATTTCCTTCAATAAACCATAAATCAGCTGTCCTCTTTCATTTCCGGTTTCCCGATGGAGTTCCAGATTCTCATCCACATAATTGAGTATCGACTGCAACAACTTTTCATCGGTGATGCTGCTGTAAGAATCAGCTACATCCACTGCATCTTCGAGGTTTTCAGTTTTATCCAGATTCGCCACAAAAGCCTTCATCAGTAACTCAGCGCTGGCGGCCGGCATGGTGCGCAAAAAAGTGTCCAGCTTATTGTATCCTGCTGCCAGTTTGATAAACTTTTTAAACTGATCAAAATGAACATATTTCAGTAACTCATCTCCGCGGGGTTTGGGGCCCATCTGCATCAGCATACGATTGAATGAATGCTTGTAACTGGATGTGTACAGTTCATGCTCTCCCATCACCATCATGTAATACAACTCTGTGGCAGTAAGTGGTTCAATGGCTTTCATCCGCACCTGCAAGTTGGATACATTGTGTAATTCATTGATGGGCGTTACAAAATGTTCGATTGATTTTTTTCGAAGCATATCTCTCAGCCCGTTGGCACCAAACATTGCTACCGGCGTATCTTTCA
>DPFD01000189.1:0-2683 GCA_003534175.1 Chitinophagaceae bacterium | reverse complement strand
TGTACCAGCAATTTAAAATACGCTATACTGTCGTATTTACCGGTGCCGTCTCCCAACATTTTCCGAATGCTTTCTACCGATTGCCGACCATGCATGATGTTATCCAAAAACGGAAAGTAAAAAAGCGCCTGCGGTGTATGACTGAGAGCTGCTATGCCCTTTACCACCGGATGGGTGTTCCGGTGAATGAGCGCCCCTTCAGGAGTACTTCGTGATTGCGCGTATGAATACAACTGTGCAGGGTTGGATTTAGCCGCCAGTACTAAAAAACTATCGGCCATGGGATGATTTACATACGGGCGAATGGTTTGCAGGATTTTATCCGGATACGCGTGACAGAACTTAGTGTATACCACTTCCCGTGCAGATAGAATATGCGCATTATCCTGCAACACATCTGTTACAATTTTTGCCACTCCATAAGGTGCCGGTTCAATTACAGCAGTAAAAGATTCCCCTTGAGCGTGCAGTTGCATCGCATCAAAAAAAACCTGGTTGAGCATAGCGAAATCTATTGCGTGGATTTCATGGTTCTTCAACATACCCCTGAACTGGCGTAGCATTTGTTCCACATACGTGAGGTACTTTACTTTAGCATTGTTTGTGGCGAGGCTATCGTTGCGTTCAATCCAATAGGTGATGTCTTTCACCTTTCTGAATAAAGCATCCGTTAACCGGTGATTGATTTCTTCATGAGTACCTGCTGTGAAAACTCCATCCACTTTTCCATCCAGCTTATCAATTAATTTTTGCTCAGCTGTAATTTTATCATGAAAAAACAAACGGTTGATAGGAATGGATAAAGTATCTGCCCTCGCAACCGAAGCACCTGAAAATAAAATTAAGACGAGTAAAGTGATGCGCATGTGTTAACTTAACTGCAAAGATGCCGATTATTTAACATCTGTACGTAACCGACGCATTGAATTTACACATAAAACACCGGGCGTTTAACAATTTGATAATATTATAACAACCGGTTAACGCTTGGGCAAAAGGTAACTTTGCAAAACCGTTGATTATGATAAAAGGGAAAATACTTATTGCAGATGATGAACCGGATATTCTGGAGATCATCTCTTTCAATTTGCGTAAGGATGGATATGATGTGATGACCGCAAAAAACGGTGCCGAAGCGTTGGAGATTGCCCGTTCTTACCAACCCGACCTGATCATCCTCGATGCCATGATGCCAATGAAGAACGGTTTTGAAGTTTGTCAGCAACTCAGGCTACAGCCCGAATTTCAGCATACCCTTATTATATTCCTGACCGCACTGGGAGATGACAATTCAGAAATCAGGGGATTGGAAGCCGGCGCAGATGACTTCCTCACCAAACCGGTGAGTCCGAAAGTGTTACTCAGCAAAGTGCAATCCTTATTCAGAAGAGTTGGAAACGATGATGCCAAGGTTTTGATTGCGGGAGATTTAAAAATAGACCGTGAACGTTTTCTGGTTACCGTTCAGGGACGTGAAGTAGTGCTTGCCCGAAAAGAATTTGAACTGCTGGCTTTACTCGCTTCCAAACCCGGTAAAGTTTTTCTGCGCAATGAAATATTGAATCAGGTTTGGGGAACTGAAGTAATCGTGGGCGACCGCACCATAGATGTTCACATTCGTAAAATCCGACAAAAACTCGATATGGATTGTATTGCCACTGTAAAAGGTGTAGGCTACAAATTCACAGGTTAAATTCTCAAATACCCTTTTGAATCATCAGGCTTTTTTAATTCTTCACGTGTTTTTGCCTGATGCGAGATTCGTTCACTCGATTCACACATAGGTAAAGAGGCATAGCAACTGCGTGCGTGCTGCTTGTTTACCTGTTCTCATACAAAGTTCAACCGCCCGTTTTACTGTAAGTAATTGCAGTATCTTCGGGTTTAAATTCCAGNNAGTTTCACCCCTCAGGAGTTATCACTCTTTACGGCCTTCATACTTTCGGTGCCCATCGCCACCGGTATCTTCATCTTCAAACCGGTATGGTGGATTGCGCTGCTATCGTTCATCGTCATTTTTGCAGGCAGTTACGGACTGATCCTGTTCACGCTTCAAAACTTCATTTACCGGAAAATAAAACTCATTTACAAACTGATTTACCAAACCAAGGCCAGTAAAAAAGAAGAGTTCTATTACAAAAACCTGTTGCCGCAGAAAGGCATTGAAGAAGTACGGGCCGATGTGGAATCCTGGGCGCGCCAGAAGAAACAGGAAGTTGAAATATTACGCAAAAACGAAGCCTTCAGAAAAGAGTTTCTTCAAAACCTTGGGCATGAACTGCGCACGCCGGTATTTGCCATTCAGGGTTACGTAGAAACGTTGCTAAACGGTGCCTTGCACAACGAAGAAGTAAACACCAAATTTTTACAGAACACTGCACGAAATGTGGAGCGCCTGGTAAACCTGCTGGATGATCTGGATGAAATTTCATCCCTCGAAAGCGGACAGGTTAAGCTGCATCAGAAAAATTTCATCATTCAGGATCTGGTGCTTGAAGTGTTTGAATCGCTCGATATACACCTGCGTGAAAAGAAGATTAAAGCCTTTATTAAAAAAGGATGTGAATCGCCGCTGACGGTGTATGCCGACAAAGAAAAAATCCGTCAGGTAATTACCAACCTGATTGAGAACTCCATTAAGTATGGAAAAATGGAAGGTATTATTGAGGCCAGTTTTTATAAT
>DPFD01000091.1:538-7169 GCA_003534175.1 Chitinophagaceae bacterium | reverse complement strand
TCTTTTTCATCAGGAACTGAATGCCTTTGCTCATTTTATCGGCTACGCCACGGCTGCGGGTGATTACTTTTCCAAAATCGTGTGTGGCCTGGTTTACCTGAATACCGTAACTGTCGGCATGTTTGGCATATTCATACACCTGCGCACTTTTCAGCAGGGCTTTGGTAGGGATACAACCCCAGTTTAAACAGATTCCACCCAGGCTTTCGCGCTCAATGATGGCCACTTTTTTACCCAACAGGCTGGAGCGAATAGCGGCTGGATATCCACCCGGACCGCTGCCAATAACAATTACATCATATGCCATAAACCAAGTTTTTATTTAATGTGAATGATAGGAGAACAACCGTTGACCATGCAACCGCTGAGCCACGCAAAACTACTTTAAGCGCCTTAACTAACCAAGCAATTTTTTTAAGCCCGTTTTAAGGCAATTCGGCCGGAATCGCTGTAATTTCGGGCAATGAGAAAGTGGTTGATATGTTTGTTCAGCATCGGCATGCTCCAGGCCGGAGCGCAAACCATACCGGAGTGGAAGATTCAGGATTTGGATGCATATATCCGTCAACCTGGGAGTAAGGTGCGTATTGTGAATATGTGGGCCACGTTTTGCAAGCCCTGTATTGAGGAAATTCCGGGGTTTATGCGCGTGCATGAGGAGCTGAAAGCGCAAACGGAACTGCTCTTGGTGAGTGTGGATATGAAACAGATGTATCCCAATAAACTGGAGAAATTTGTATCCAAACGCGGATATTCGGTACCGGTAGTTTGGCTGAATGAAACCAACGCCGATTATTTTTGTCCGTTTGTAGACCCCTCCTGGTCGGGCAGCATACCCGCCACACTTATCGTTAATCCATCCACCGGATACCGTAAATTCTTTGAAGCTGAAATGACGGAACAAGAGCTGAAGCGTGAAGTACAGGCAGCCCTTGCTCCGTAGTAAATCGTTATTAAGATTTTAAGCGCTTGATGGTACAGCCTATACTCTTAGACTCCTGTACACTTACGGCGTTGCCGGCAGCACATTCATTGATGGCTTCTTTCAGGTGGATGCGCTTTACCGCAGCCGCATCGGCCGGACTGTCATCAATAGCACCGTGATACACGAGGGTTAAATCTTTATTGAAGAGAAAACATTCCGGTGTTCTTTTAGCATCGAAGGCATCGGCCACCGCATGGTTTTTATCAATTACATAATTGAAATTGTATTTCTGTTTTTTGGCGTAAGCCTTCATGGCATCGTAGCTGTCTACATCTCCGCGTTGTGCTTCATTGCTGTTGAGTACAATTACACCAAATCCGTTTTTCATGGCATAGGCTGTGATGTCTTTGATGCGTTTTTCATTTTTAATTACGTACGGACACGTATTGCAACTGAAGATTACCAGCACGCCGTTTTTATCGAGCATGTCTTTCATGGAAACCTCTTTACCCTTGATGCTGAGCATTTTTACATCAGCCATCGGCATTTTGCTGCCAATGGGCAAAGGGTCGGCCAGGAGTTGCTGAAAACAGGTCAGGGTAAACCATAAAGAGAGTAAGGCAATTTTTTTCATAACTGTACAATTTTTAGGCAGTAAAAGTAGTGCTGTTTGCGAACAGTAAATGATAAAGCCGTGTAAAAATTACATGGCCGGTTTTTCAGCTTCGCGGCGTTGGCGGGATAAGGTATTGATGCTCACGTTCAGTTCAAAGCCAATCAGCAGGGCGAAGGAATTGATGTATATCAGCGCCATAACCATCATCACTGTACCCAGTGAGCCATAGAGGGCGTTGAGTTGAGCGAAGTTTTTAATGAACAGGGTGAATACAGCTGAGGCGAGGATGCACAGGGTGGTGGCCACAATGGTGCCCGGAGAAAGGAATTTCCATTTTTTATATACGGCGGGTGCGTAACGGTAGATAAAGGCAATGGCATAATATACCAGTAAAATCATGAATCCCCAACGCGTGTAGCGAATCCATTCTCTCAGGGTAGGGCTTTCTACTAACAGTTTCAGGAGTTGCCCCTGCATCACCAGCATCAGCAGATACGCCAGGAGTAGTCCAAAGAGTATAACGGTGATCTTGATAGACAACCACCTTTTTCGTAAAGATTTCCGGTTGATGAAGCCCGCATATTTTCGGTTGAAGGAACGCATGAGGCCCATGATGCCGTTGGATGCAAAAAACAGCGACAGGAATAAACCGAATGAAAGCAATCCAAATTTGGAGCCGTCAATGATAGAATCCACCAGCCGGATGATTTCCTGATTGTACTGAGGCGATGGTACAATATCCAGTATAAAGGTGTGCAATTGAGTTTTAATGCTCGTTGATGAGATGAATGGTAGATGAGGGATTAGGGTAAACAAAAACAATAACGAGGGCGGAATGGCCATGATGAAGTTGTATGAGATGGCAGAAGCCCGCTCACGCATACTCTGGGTTTTGATCTGGTTATAAAAAGTTTGCAGCACATCAAAAAGTGAATGCCCCTCAAACCCCGGTAAATACCAATGCTTGCTCTTGCGAAGCAGGAAGCCAACCGGTTTGTTTTTAAAAAATATTTTTTCTATGGGTGTTAACACTATTTGGATTGTTTTGACTGCATCAGACTGTCTAATGCCTTTTGATAGGCCCGTGCAAACTTCATGTGTTCGTTGTAATCTTTGGCAAAGTTAGAGAATCCATCGAAAGTGGGCTTGGCCACAAAAAACAGGTAAGGTGTTTCAGGGGAATTTAAAACTTCGTCTATGGTTTGGGGTGAGGGAGTGCAAATAGGCCCCGGAGGTAATCCTGTTGCATAATAGGTGTTGTAGGGAGATGCAACGGTAAGGTGCTTATGATACACCCGTTTGATATCAAAGCCGCGCAGGGCATACTTTACGGTTGGGTCGGCCTGGAGTTTCATGCCTTTGCGGTAGCGGTTGAGGTACACACTTGCAATTTTACCTTTGTCTTCTTTTTTGTTAGTTTCTTCTTCCACAATGCTGGCCAGGGTGTACACCTGTACCGGCGTTAGTTTCAACTGTTGCGCTTGGGCAAGTCGTTCCTCGTTCCAGAATTTTTCCTGTTCGTATTTTAACCGGTTCAGGATTTGTGTAAACGAGCCGTTCCAGTGTAAGAGATAGGTGTTGGGGATTACCGCCGTCATTACCGTGTTGGTATCGAGATTCCATTTTTTAAGAGAATCATTGTTCAGCAGATAATGCATTGCCTGGGTGGGTTCACATTCAAAGTTTCTACCGATTCTGGAGGCAAGGTCTTCCTTGGTTCGCAGCTTATTAATAACGAAGCGCACCGGTTCCTGTTGGCCACGTTTCAGTTTGCGAATGAGATCAATCAGGTTGCTGCCGTCTTCAATTTTGTACCTGCCGGGTTTTACGTTTTTGAAATTCACCCGCGAAATATTCCGTACGCGATCAAAGTAAAAGGTGCTACTCAGGATTTTTTCCTGAATAAGCGTTTGCTTTAGTGAATCCATATTGTGGTTGCTGCGGATGTATAGATATTTTCCCTCCGGAGCATGTACAGTAGGACCCAATATTTTCCATGCAATAAACAGTGCCGAAAGCACGAGAATAATCAGCAGCAAAACAATGATTTTTTTCATGAGGTGTAGATGGAAACAAAGTAAATAAAAAACCCCGCTTGAAGGGCGGGGTGGAAAGTAATTTTAAAAAAGAATTATGGTGCTGGAGTTACAGGCGCCGGAGTGGTAGCCGGCATTGTTCCTGTGTTGGCAGGTGTAGTGGCCGGTGTACTTGTAGCCGGACGTGTATTCACGCCTTTCAGTAACTCATCATTTTGTGAATTGGTACCTTTCGGGATGAAAGCAGCAGATGTGATGCAAAGTACACCAATGACAGCTGCAAAAATCCAGGTACCTTTTTCCATAATATCCGTTGACTGACGAACGCCCATCAATTGATTGCTGAATCCACCCAAAACACCGGTTAAACCGCCACCTTTGGGGTTTTGTACCAGAATAATGAATCCCAGAATAAAAGAGGCAATGATGATTAAAACTCCAAACAACAATAACATATATTAAACTNNTGCAAAGTAAGCACTTTTGTCAGGATTGAGCAAAATTAATTTACGGTAGATTTCGTGGGCCTTAGATATCTTACCCTGCGACAAATACACGTCTGCCAGGGATTCGGTATAAATTTCAAGTTCTTTATTGCTGTTTTCAGCAATTTCTGCCACCCGGGTGTCCACTGGGATGTCTTCTGAGGAACTGGCTGCTGCCGGAGGAAGTTTCTTCATTGTTTTCAGCCACTCGGTAAAACTTTTAAGCTGTTTGCCCAGTTTATCGTTGGTTTTGGCTTCTTCGCTGAGTTTAATGCCCTGAGAAGCAAAATAATCAGTGGTGTGCAGTGGCTCAAACATTAATTCCTTTTCAGCCGGGGCCGTTGCCGGTTCAGGGGTTGCCGGTGCGGGTGTTGCTGCTTCAATAGCAGGGGTTTCCGTCGCAGGCTCAATGATCTGTTCTTCACTTGAAGGAACCAAATCCTGTACGGTTGTTTCGGGCTCCTTTACCATAACGGGAACGATAGGTTGTGAATCCGTATGAGGCAAAGCTACAGGTTCAGGCAGTTCGGGGGCTTGGTAGGAGAGGTTGGGTTGATTCAGCCTCAACTGCAGTAGCAACGGGTTGTTGAAAAAGAGCGCTGCCTTGCGGGCAGAGGGAGTGTTCATCCTGCCATCTGCATACAACCTGAAATAATGCGCTGCGGCAAACCACGGATAACGTGCAATCATCTCATCCATGCGGGCAACCGAAGGATTGCCGGACTCATTAAAAATTTTCTGATATAGTTCAGATTGCAACATGTTTCAAAGCTAAGGATAGAATGATTACCAGTTAGAAAATATTCTGTTGAAAATTTCATCCACTACATTTCGCACGATTTCATCGTTGAGTGCACTCTCTGCCTGATCGAGGGATTGGGTAGAAGGAAAATCAAACGTGCGCACGAGATCGGCTTCAAAGTTTTTATTTTCATCCAGTGTGTTTACAAAAGAGAGATGGAACCCCACGTGTAATCGGTTGGTACCTGCAGTGTTACCTGTAATACCCTGAGTGGTAGTATAATATTGCGATACATAACCGCTGATGTCATAATGCGCATCATCACTGTTGGTTTGTCGTAGCCGGGTAGTGTTGATGATTTTCTGTTTGAGTTTTTCAGTGAGTTCCGGACTTAACCTGGAATTGATGTACTGCGCTTTGTTCTCAAAATAATTCACCCTGAAATTTTTCACTTCTGTAGGTATAGGCGCCGCGTCTTTGAAACCATATTTACAGGTTGCAAACTGATGCAGGAACATCAGGGCGGCAAAAACCGGCAACAAGCGGGCGTTTCTGCGAAGTGTTTGAAAAAGTAGCCTCATAGGTTTTCGATGTCGTATTCTTTCAGTTTGCGATACAGGGTGCGTTCACTGATGCCCAGGTCAATGGATGCATCTCTTCTTTTGCCCCGGTGTTTTTTCAGGGCCTTGATGATGAGTTCTTTTTCTTTATCCACAATGCTTAACGATTCATCTACTTCTTCATGTTGCTGAATGGCATCAGGTGCATTGGGGCGGATGAATACCGGTTGATTGGTTTTAGGTGAAACAATGGCTGCTGAAGTCAGGGGTTCAAAATCTACTGTTTTACTATCTCCGTAATAGGCCGGAATATTTTGTGCGATGGCAGGATTCTGCAATACTTTAAAAAACATTTTCTTCAGTTCATTTACATCTTTTTTCATATCGAAAAACAGTTTGTAAATGATTTCTCTTTCGTTGGCAAACTCTGTTTGTGTAACATTGTTTGATCCTCCGGCCACTACCGGTAAACCGGCATAGGGTTGCTCCGGTAAAAAGGTGCGGAGTTGGTCGGCAGTGATGGTTTTTTCTTTGCTGAGCACAGAGATTTGTTCTGCAATATTTTTCAGTTCACGCACATTGCCGGGCCATGAATAATCGGTGAGGATTTGTTTGGCTTCTTCGGTGAGTTGTACGGAAGGAACTTTATAACGATCGGCAAAATCGGCCGTGAATTTTCTGAACAACAGCAGGATATCATCTTTTCGGTCGCGCAGTGAAGGCACACGAATAGGAACGGTATTCAAACGATAATACAGATCTTCACGGAAACGCCCACGGTGTGCGAGTTCCAGCAAGTCTTTGTTGGAGGCCGCAATCACCCGCACATCTGTTTTTTGCACTTTACTGCTCCCTACGCGGATATATTCACCGGCTTCCAGCACACGCAATAAGCGAGCCTNNTGTGCCCAGCGGCATTTCTCCGATTTCATCCAGGAAAATAGTACCTCCGTTTACAGTTTCAAAATATCCTTTCCGGCTGTCTACCGCACCGGTGAACGATCCCTTTTCATGTCCGAACAATTCTGAATCTATCGTGCCCTCTGGAATAGCGCCACAGTTCACGGCGATGAACGGGTTGTGCTTACGGGCGGAGAGGGAGTGTATTACCTGAGAGAACACTTCCTTACCTACACCACTTTCTCCGTTGATCAGCACACTGAGGTCGGTTGCGGCAACCTGAATGGCTACATGCAGGGCATGATTGAGTCCGGGTGAATTCCCGATAATGCCGAAACGGTTTTTTATTGATTGTACATCCATTTAA
>DPFD01000091.1:0-524 GCA_003534175.1 Chitinophagaceae bacterium | reverse complement strand
TGCAGTGGGTTACCTTCACCCAAACGTAATCTCCGGGTTTGTAATGTTGTTTAGGAAACACGACCACTTTATTCTGATCGTTTCTTCCGAAGAAATCTGATTCATTTTTTTTGGAAACACCTTCCACTAAAACTTTAACTGTTTTGCCTACATCGCGTTGCATGCTTTCCAGTGAATGTTTGCGATAGAGGTCAACCAGTTCCTGCAGTCGGCGTTTTTTTACTTCCAGCGGCACATCATCTTTAAACCTTCTCGCGGCCAGTGTGCCCGGCCTTTCGGAGTAGTAGTAGAGATATGCCAGATCATATTTACAATATTCCATCAGGCTCAGCGAATCCTGATGTTCTTCTTCGGTTTCTGTGCAGAAGCCAGCGATCATATCAGTGGATATACCGCAATCGGGCAGAATTTCACGGATCCTGTCCACCTTCGCCAGATACCATTCCCTGCTATAGGTGCGGTTCATCAGTTGCAATACCCTGGAGTTACCGCTTTGCACGGGCAGGTGGATGTAGTTGCAAATA
>DPFD01000048.1 GCA_003534175.1 Chitinophagaceae bacterium | reverse complement strand
ATTAACGGCCTTGAAAAGAGACCTGTTAAATTCTATGCTTTTGAAGAACCAAATGTATTAACGGAATAGAATCCCGGATGCCTGTGATGTAACCACCCGGAGAAACACCAACAACCTGTTAAATTCTATTCTTACGAAAAACCATTTTTTTTAAAACATCGGAAGCGATGATGAAACACATTGTGATACTTGGAGGCGGAGAAAGCGGCGTAGGAGCGGCTTTGCTGGCACAACGTGCCGGGTATCATGTGTTTTTATCTGATGCCGGAACCATTCAGGCACAGTGGAAAGATGAATTAACTGTACACGGTGTGGCCTTTGAAGAGGGCGGACACACACCTGAAAAAGTACTGAATGCAGCAATCGTGGTGAAGAGCCCGGGCATTCCGAAGGAAGTTCCGATGATGCAACAGATCCTTAGCAGGGGCATTGAAGTTATCAGCGAAATTGAATTCGCTTACCGCCACGCGGGAAACAGTACCATTGTAGCCATCACCGGCAGCAATGGAAAAACAACTACTACCACACTCATCTACCACATTTGCAAACATGCGGGTCTGGATTGTGCGTTGGTAGGAAATGTAGGATACTCCTTTGCGCGTCAGGTAGCCATGGACCCTAAGCCATTGTATGTGGCTGAAGTCAGTTCTTTTCAGCTGGATGACATCAGCACCTTCCGGCCCCACATTGCCGTGCTTACCAACATTAGCGACGATCACCTGGATCGGTACGATTACGATCCGCAGAAATATATAAAAAGCAAATTCAATATCGCCAAGTATCAGCATGCAGATGATGTGTTCATCTACAATCTTGATGACGAGGCTATCCTGAAGAACCTGAACAACTATCCGATACAATCAACAAAAGCACCTTTTACCATGGCCAAAGAATTACCACAGGGCGCCTACCTGCTTAATGCTAAAATGCATTTGAAGTGGAAGAACGAAGAAATGAAAATGAGCATCGAAGACTTTGCAATTAAAGGAAAACACAATCAATACAACAGTATGGCCGCCAGCTTAGCCGCAACCGCACTCGACATCCGAAAGGAAAAAATTCGGGAAGCGCTGCAAACATTCGAAAGCCTCGAACACCGTATGGAACCTTCCGGTATTGTGAAGGGCGTTGAGTTTATCAACGACAGTAAGGCTACCAATGTGAACAGCACCTGGTATGCACTGGAAAGCATGACCAAGCCGGTGATTTTGATTTTGGGCGGAGTGGATAAAGGAAATGATTACAGTGTACTGAAAGACCTCGTAAAGGAAAAGGTAAAAGCCATTGTATGCATGGGTACCGATAACAGAAAAATACATGAAGCTTTCGGAGATATTGTATCACTGATGGTGAATACAGGCAATGCCGCTGAAGCGGTACAGGCAGCATTTCATTTTTCGAATAAAGGAGATGTGGTATTGCTGAGCCCCGCCTGTGCGAGTTTTGATTTGTTTAAAAACTATGAAGACAGAGGCAATCAGTTTAAACAGGCAGTAAGAAACTTATAATAACGCTAACGAATAGATGCAGAACCAGTTTAACATACGAACCCTCTTTACACCATCGCTTACAACGATGAGTGGCAACATTGTGAATAAAACCAAGGGCGACCGTGTAATCTGGGCTGTTATAATATTACTCACTGTTGCCAGTTTGTTGCTGGTATACAGCAGTACGGGTTCATTGGCCTATCGCATGAATAAAAGCAATGAAAGTTACCTGTTCAAGCAGTTTGCATTTATTATGCTGGGCCTGATTGTCATCTACTGGTCGCACCGGGTTAACTATACTGTGTATTCACGCATTGCACTGATTTTATTTTTGATATCTATTCCGCTGCTGATTTACACGCTTTTCTTTGGAGTGCAGCTGAATGCAGGCAGCCGGTGGATTAAGCTACCGGTGATAAATATGACTTTTCAAACATCCGACCTGGCCAAACTGGCGCTCTTCATGTATATGAGCCGGATGCTCAGCCGGAAGCAGGAAGTGATAAAGGATTTAAGGAAAGGCTTCTTACCTATCATTATCCCGGTAATTATTATATGCGGACTCATAGCACCGGCAAACCTCTCAACTGCTATTTTAATTGCCGGTACCAGTTTTATTTTGATGTTCATCGGAAGAATCAGAACCAAACATTTACTGGTAACTGCCGGTTTTGCTGTAATACCTGTGATCATTTTAGTGAGTATTTCTGTAGCCTACTACGACAAGGAAAAAAAGGACACTGCTGAACTGCCTGCAATTTTATCGGCGGGGCGTATCCCTACGTGGATCAGCCGTGTTCAGACATATGTGTACGGTAGCAAAGGCGTGGATGGAGAAAAAACATACCAGATCAATCAGGCTAAAATAGCCATAGCGAAAGGCGGACTGTTAGGCAAGGGCCCCGGCAACAGCGAACAAAGAAATTTCCTGCCGCACAGTTACAGCGATTTTATCTATGCAATCATTATTGAANNATCATGATATTCATTTATCTGTTGTTCCTCTACCGATGTATCAAAGTGTATCGAAAATGTCCTTATGCGTTCGGGGCTTTTCTGGCACTGGCACTCAGCTTCACGCTGGTGATACAGGCTATGGTGAATATGAGTGTGAACGTGAATCTGTTCCCCAACACCGGAGTAACGCTCCCGTTGGTGAGCATGGGTGGTAGCAGTTTTCTTTTTACCTGCCTGTCTATCGGAATTATTCTGAGCGTAGCCAGAAACGTAGAGCAACTGGAAGGAAACACGGCCACGGTGTCATCGCAGAAACCTTTAACAACGCAGCAAAGTGAAGAACCGGCTTAGTGTAATCGTAGCCGGTGGAGGTACCGGCGGACATATATTCCCGGCAATTGCGATTGCCAATGCCTTACGGCAATTGCATCCCGACACAGACATACTGTTTGTGGGGGCGAAGGGAAAAATGGAAATGGAGAAAGTTCCGCAGGCGGGATATCCGATAGAAGGATTGACCATTGCGGGCTTCAACAGAAGTTCTTTGATAAAAAATATCGGGTTACCGGTTAAACTCATCAGGAGTTTTTTACAGGTAGCCGGGATATTTAAACGGAACCAACCGGATGCAGTAATTGGTGTGGGCGGATATTCCAGCTTCCCCGTATTGCGGTATGCGCAATGGAAAGGGATTCCCACCTTCATTCATGAGGCCAACTCTTTCGGCGGTAAAAGCAACATCCTGCTGAGCAAAAAAGCTACAGTTGTGTTTACCGCTACCGATGGAATGGAGAAGTTTTTTCCGGCACACAAAATTTTAGTTACCGGAAATCCGGTACGGCAAAACATTACACAATCCGGCATAAGCAAGGAAGAGGCCTGTCAGTTTTTCGGATTGAATCCGAACAAAAAAACGGTGTTGTGTGTGGGTGGAAGCCTCGGAGCCAGAAGCATCAACGAAGCGATGCAACAGCACGTTAAGCAACTGATACAACAAGACATTCAGTTGATCTGGCAAACCGGAAAATCATTTGCTGCTCCGGACAAGATAGACCAATCGTCCGGCATTTATAGGAGTGAGTTTATCACTCAGATGGATATGGCTTATGCAGCGGCAGATGTAGTGGTGAGCAGGAGCGGTGCTATGGCACTGGCTGAATTGTGTGTGGTGAAAAAGCCTTCGATTTTGGTTCCGTATCCGTTTGCTGCAGAAGATCATCAAACAGCAAACGCGATGAATCTGGTTCAGAAAAATGCAGCCGTACTGGTGAAAGATCAGGACGCGATGAACCAACTCGTACCTGCTATTTTGAATCTGGTACAGGATGAACAAAAACAGGCAACATTGCGCAGCGAAATTGCAAAGCTTGCAGTTACCGATGCAGATACGATAGTGGCTAAAGCCATATTAAAAGAAATATTAAAAAAGTGACAGAACACAACGACATATCATTTCAGCCCATGCAGGGTACACCAGGCGCCCTGAAAGGTTGCAGTGTGTACTTCCTTGGAATAGGAGGTATTGGCATGAGTGCGTTGGCGCGTTACTTCAGGGAGA
>DPFD01000217.1 GCA_003534175.1 Chitinophagaceae bacterium | reverse complement strand
GCGCCTGCAGGATTCGTTTGGTAAAAATCCGGATATTGTACATTTCATTTCTATCAGTGTAGATCCTGAGCACGACAGCGTAGAGAACTTGCGGAAATTTGCCGATAAGTACAAAGCCAACCATGATACCTGGTGGTTTGTAACCGGTGATAAGAAAGAGATATATGATTTCGCAATACAGGAAATGAAAGCCAGCATTGCGGATCCTGGCGTGGATACTGCATTCATCCATACAGAAGATTTCTTCCTCCTGGATTCCTCCCGCGTTATCCGGGGCTGGTACAACGGCTTTGATTCCACGGAGCAAAATCAACTGGTGCGCGATATTCCCACATTGATGCTGGAAAAAGACCGTTCAAAACCATCCATCCTGAATCGGTTTGTACCGGTATTGCCCCTCATATTTTTTGGAATAGGCGTAGTTATTATTGTGATGCTGTTCATGCAGCGACGCAAACAAAAATCGTAAATCATGCTGAAACCATTGCTGCGCAAAAATGATAAAGTTGCCAACCGTATTATCATAGCGGTGTCTGTAATTGTGTTCGTTGCCGTTACCGCCCTGAGCCGGGTTGAATTAAAAGTGGATCTTCCATTTGCTGTACACACGTTTGCAGGCATCAATGCCTGGCTGAATACAACTGTTTCTGTTTGCCTTATACTGGCATTGTGGGCAGTGAAAAGTAAAAAATATACAGCGCACAAAAACTTTATGATGGCAGCGATTGTGCTGTCTGTTTTGTTTCTGTTGAGTTACATTGCGCATCATCTGTTTGCCGGAAATACATATTATGGAGATGTAAACGGAGATGGAATTGTGAGCGATGATGAAAAATCAGCCATTGCCTCTACGAGAGTTTTGTACTATGTAATGTTATTCACGCACATTCCGCTGGCAGGTATTATACTTCCTATGATTTTATACACTGCATACAGGGCACTAACGGGAGAGTATACACGACATAAGAAACTGGCCCGCATTACCTGGCCGGTATGGTTATATGTGGCCATTACCGGTGTAGCCATATACTGGATGATTAAACCCTACTACGGAGTCGGATCATAATTGCAATTCCTTTACCGGATCCCAGAAATATAGATCGAACTGCTGAACGGCATGTTCTTTTACCTCAATACCTTCTGCCACCAGCATTTGTTCCATGAGTTCCGGCGGAGTGAAATGCATGCGGCCGGTGAGCAACCCTTTTCTGTTCACCACCCGGTGTGCAGGTACAGGCGGGATGCGTCCATGTGCGGCGTTCATGGCCCAGCCAACCATTCGAGATGAAGATTTTGCGCCCAGGTAGGCAGCGATGGCTCCGTAAGAAGTTACCCTTCCTTTGGGTATTTGCCTTACTACATCGTACACATCACTGAAAAAATCACGATGCTTTTCCGGAGGGGTTGTCTGAGGAGGCTGATTTTTTTTCATCTGATTTTTTTAACTGAAGGAAATAAGCTCTCCGTTCAGGATCTACATTTTGGTAATTGTACGGACAATGCCGGCATCCATTGCCGCAGCAAAAACCTCTCCTGCGCAGAAAGTGTTCGGTAAAAACCAGGTTACCATTTTCATCCGTATAATAATCAGGTTCCAGTGGTTGCATTTTCAATAAGGGTCAATTTCAGTACTTCATCCTTGTCGGGAAAAATATCAGGCAGAGAAAAGCAGATGTNNTGTAGTGTGTACGCCTGCTTTGTGCAATATCCATTTTTTCGTAATGCGTTTGAATGTTGAGTACGGGATTGCGTTGTGCATCCGCATATACATTGTCCATTACGTGGTGTAGTTCCAGATCATACAGCCGGGCAACGGTGAGGGTAAAACGAAACAAATCGGGTGAATCGGTTTTCAGATGAATGCGTCCGCCCGGTTTAAGAATTTGCTGATACAATCTTAAAAAGCGGGGATGGGTGAGCCGTTTTTTGGCCTTCGACAACCTCAGTTGCGGGTCGGGAAAAGTAATCCATATCTCATCCACTTCACCGGGTGCAAAATAGGATGCAATCATTTCAATTTGTGTGCGAAGAAAGGCCGCATTGTGTAAACCTGTATCCAGTGCCTGTTTGGCGCCTATGTACATACGGTTGCCCTTCACATCTACTCCAATAAAATTCTGATGCGGAAACATGCCGGCAAGTCCAATGGTGTATTCTCCTCTTCCGCAGGCAAGTTCGAGTACGAGGGGTTGGTTATTTTTAAAAAAAGCGTTCCATTCCCCCTTCATGTTTTCAGGGTATTCCAGCACATTGGGAAAGGATTTGATCTGAGCAAAGCGGTATAATTTTTTTTGAGCCATAACTGCGCACAAAGGTGATGAAAATGGTTTAATAATTCATGGGAATGGCTGGGAGATTAACAAAGTTTGCATGCGGGATTTCAACCGGTTTGGTAGATGGGCGTCTCGGTAAAACACACGATACACGGAGGTTATACCTTAAAACAGTTATCGGTTTAACAGTGCAAACTATCAAACCTCAGGGGTCAGGGTAACATCTGTCACACAGTATCCGTGAAATGTTCAGTAAATTTGCGGCCTAAACGCATTGGTATATCTGACTCCAAACCCAGTGCACTGAACCTGATAAAGTGTAAGTGCCCCCGCTGCAGAATCGGAAATATGTTTGAATATGGCAATCCCTATTCTACAACGAAGTTTATGAAAATGAAAGATTCCTGTGAAGTATGTAAGCAGCCATACGATTTGGAAGTTGGATTTTACTATGGATCGAGTTATGTGAGTTATGGCCTTACCGTAGCCCTGAGTGTGGCCACCTTTGTGGCATGGTGGGTGCTGATTGGTTTTTCACTGAACGACAACAGGATATTTTACTGGCTTATATTTAATGCAGTGTTATTGTTGGCACTCCAGCCCTGGCTCATGCGTTTTTCCCGCACGTTGTGGTTATCGTTTTTTGTGAAGTATAATAAAAACTGGAGAACAGTTCCCCCCAAGAAAACGGAGCGCATGGTTGAGGAGCACAAGCATTCCTGGTAATATCCGGGTGAATTTCACGGCAACCGCAATATATTTCGTACATTTATTATATCATTCGCATACACTGAATCTTACTGATATGAAATACTTTTTACGGTTGCACGTAACAGTTGCCGCGTGCTTATTTTTATTACTACCACTTTCTTCCGGTGCACAAAATGTTTGGTTTGTAAATGACCTGTCTACTGCCAATGATGTATTTACTTCAGGTACAGGAGATGATACCAATGCCGGAACTGCCGCTGCTCCTTTCAGAACCATCACCCAAGCCATCCAGTCTGCCGCCGCAGGCGATTCTGTTTATGTAGATGCGGGCGATTACAATGAAACCATTGTTAACATCACTAAATCACTCACCCTGCGCGGTGCAAAATTTGGTATTCCGGCTGGTCCGGCAGCGGTGCCTGTTAACCGGGGAACAGGAGAATCTACCTTATTCGGTGGATTTTATTTCGGACAATCGACCGATAATATAACGGTTGATGGTTTCTATATCAATATGGGCTCAGATGAGCGAGGGATTGAGGCAAGAGGACTGAACAGCAAAATCCAGAACAACATGGTGGTAGCCACCCTCAATATTTTTGTGCAGCAGTGTGGAATTTCTACCCGGGCAAACGGACCGTTACGGTTGCACAGTTATGAGATTTTGAATAACCATGTTACCAACAGCCGGTTTGGAATTTTGTTCGATGGCAATCTTGAAAATCCTTCGGATATCTTTTTTAATTATGTTACCGGTGCTTTCAGTACAGCTTATGTACTAACCGGAAGTGGCGGACATCATTACAAAGGCAATGTAGCTGAGAACAATGTGCAGGGCATGTTGATATCGCTGGAAGATAACCTGATAGAACAAAACACCATCAGAAATAACCTGGGCAATGGCATCAGGATGACCGCTACCGCCCGTTTACAGAACAATCAGATCATACACAACTTCATTGAAGGCAATGCCGTAGGAATCAACTTAACCGAGGATAATGCAGGTGCAGCTAATAACCGCGCCAATTACAATTCCATTACCGGTAACGTAACCAATATACTCAGTGCACACAGCAATCAGTTCGATGCCGCGTGTAACTGGCATGGCACTACCGATCTGCTGGTGATTGACGCACTGGTGAATGGCAATGTGCGGTATGCTCCCTTTCTGCTGAGTGGTACAGACCTCGACCCTGTTGAGCCCGGATTCCAGACCGACATGAGTTGTGTAGTGGTGCCGGTAAAAATCACCTCCTTTACCGCAGAGCCTTCGGGTGATGATGCTGTACTGGAGTGGGTAACCGAACGGGAAATCAACAACAATCGCTTCGAGATTTTAAGAAGCACTAACGGTACAGATTATACGCAGGTTGGTACGGTTAACGGTAATGGCACCTCTAATATGGTGAACCGCTATCGGTTTATGGATCAGGGAGCATTGCTGCAATCGCCGGTATGTTTTTACCGATTAAAACAGATTGATGATGACGGGCGTTTTGAATACAGCACGGTAGTAGTGGTTAAATCGCGTTCAACCGCTGCCGTTAGTGTGTTTCCGAATCCGGCGACCGATTATCTGAACATTCGTATTAATGAGGCTGTGCGGGATGGTATTACGTACCGGTTGTACCATGCAAACGGTATGATGTTGCAACAGGGAAAGATACAGCATGCAGTGCAGCGTGTTGATGTAAACCGCTTACCTGCGGGGATGTATATACTCAACATTCGTTTTCCTGACGGAAATCAGATTCAGCACCGGGTGACAG
>DPFD01000135.1 GCA_003534175.1 Chitinophagaceae bacterium | reverse complement strand
TCTTTGGAAAAACTTTGCGGGCCCTGCCCCAGTTCCTGGATGCCAATGAGGAGGAGCACCCCGTTCATATCGGGCTTAATTCCAAACTGCTCTTTCAGCTTTATCCTCAGTTTCAGCCATCGTACCTGTAAATCAGCCGCTGCATGCTCCATGCGGCAAAAATAGGTATTAAGCGTTTGACCTTTATCTTTGCGCACATAATGATTTCAAAAATTTAAGGATGTTAACGATCAGTTTATTACGTCAGGATGCTGCATATGTGAAAGAAAGGCTTGCGGTGAGGCATTTCGCCAAACCTGAATGGGTGGATGATATTTTGGCTTTGGATGAAAAACTCCGCAAACAAAAACTGGAAACAGAAACCATGCAGGCGGAAGTGAACAGCCTGTCAAAGCAAATTGGTCAGCTCATGGCTGCCGGCGATGCCTCGGGTGCCGATGCCAAAAAGCGTGAAGTAGCTGCCATTAAAGAGGCGTTGCAAAACGGTAAAACCTCATTGCTGGAATTGGAAGAAGCCATACAACAGAAAATAATGATGCTGCCGAATCTGCCACATGCTTCAGTGAAAGCGGGCAAATCGGCTGATGACAATGAAATTATAAATACCGGCGGTGTGATGCCGGAGTTGCCTGCCGATGCGCAGCCACATTGGGAGCTCATTAAAAAATACCAGTTGATTGATTTTGAAACCGGTGCCAAATTAACCGGCAGCGGGTTTCCGTTATATACCGGCCAGGGAGCAAAACTCCAGCGTGCGCTGGTATCATTCTTTTTAGATTACAACACTCAGGCAGGATACCGGGAATATTTACCACCGCTGATGGTGAATGATAAAACGGCGTATGGAACAGGACAATTGCCAGACAAGGAAGGGCAGATGTATTTTATGCCCGAAGACGGGTTGTATATGATACCCACGGCAGAAGTGCCGGTAACCAATGTGTACAGCAATACCATTGTGGATGCAGACCAGCTTCCGGTGAAGATGACGGCATATTCGCCCTGTTTCAGAAGGGAGGCGGGCAGTTTTGGAAGTGATGTGCGCGGGTTGAACCGGGTGCATCAATTTGATAAGGTGGAGATCATACAACTTACCGTACCGGAGAAAAGTTATGATACCCTGGAGGAGATGGTGAACCATGTAGAGCGTTTGTTGCAGTACCTGGAACTGCCTTATCGCATTCTGCGTTTATGCGGTGGCGATATGGGATTCACTTCAGCGCTAACCTACGATTTTGAGGTGTACAGTGCTGCGCAGCAGAAATGGCTGGAGGTAAGTTCGGTAAGTAATTTTGAAACTTTTCAAACGAACCGGATGAAGATACGCTATAAGGATGAGGCCGGTAAAACGCAGTTGCTGCATTCACTGAACGGTTCTTCTCTGGCCTTGCCTCGTATTGTTGCTGCGTTACTGGAGAACAATCAAAGAGCGGATGGCATCTATCTGCCTAAAGCATTGCATGGTTATTTTGGTGCACCCAAGATTGGGTAGGATTCGATTGTTGTTGATCAGGAGACTAAGCTACGGCGGAATAAATATTCAACCACAAAGTTGTGTTGAATCCCGAAGGGATGTAATTTTTATAGGATATGGTACAACGGATACGTCCGACCCTGAAAGGGGCGTATATTGTTTTACACATGTAGCTGTAAATATTGCAACCCTTCGGGTTAGGGATCGCTTACTCCAGATACAAACGATGATTTGGCAGGTGCGTTTGCGCTGTGCGTACCGGTTCTAAAATCTCCCAGCTTTGTATTGGGGTCGTTTGCAAAATCTATCCCGTTTTGCAGCTTGTTCCATCTGTTTGCAGTGAATTGGTTAAAACTCCTCTGGTACATGCTAACCATAACAATTCAAAATATTTTTTTTCATTTAAGAATTGAACACTACCGAGAACGGAGTTGTCCTGTTGGTTATACTTATACACTTTACATTACAACAAAAATATACGAAAGACCACCTGACACTTACCTATCGATGTTATAAATTATTTAACTGAATTCTGCAAATAAATTACCCAATTTTAATTCAAGCATATTCCTTTTAAGTTTGGTGTAGAAAACAGATCCCAAACAACATTCTTATCCCCCCCTAAAGGCACTTTAACGTCTCCGTATCGAACTGATGAAATCCTATCCTTTGAGAGGTAATTTTCAGGAAACACAGAATTTAATAAAAGATTGTAATAGTTTCCTTTTTTTATCTTATTTGTACACTCAGATGAATCTTGAAATGAGACAACTTTATAAACTAATTCATTCCTTCTTGCCAGAATGACATAAATATTCTGTATTGAGTCAATTCCAATTATTTCGAAAATATTGGAAGAGTCTTTTTGGATTAAATCTTTATTGTCAAAGGATTGATTGATAGTATTTCTCGAAGTGCTACAAGAATATATACTAGCCATTATTAAAACTGCAGAGATTAATTTCATTAGTATATTTAAGGATAAGTAAAATATGGCTTCTTTGAGCCACCACTATAAAATTTAATAGTCCCGTTAGGAACACGTTTTCCAACTTTTTTACCCTTTGAGTTATAATATTCAAATACAGCATCCCCCCTTTGTGGAGTTGCTTTTAAGTGCGCCTCGTCGTATGTGCTTCCTGGACTACCACTCCGACCTGAACTTACCCCAGTTTTTTGAGCAATTAAAGCTCCTTCATATCCTTCCGTAGTTTCATGCAAAGTATTTGCTCCTGGGTAACCAGCGTCAGTATCTAAAACTGATAAATTATTAGGATTAATAAGTTGGGATGCAATTACTTCTGAAACCGCTTCAGGAACAGTACCACCAATTGGTAGAGATTTATTATTTGTAATAACGTTTCCAAGATACGACCCATCTGCATTTAAAACACCACCAACCATTTTTTCGTCTGTTGCATAAACATCAACGATTATTGAATGATCATCAATAGCACTCATGAGTTGTATTGCATCTTCGGTTAAAGGGACCATACCATCAGCCACTACACCGCTAAAATTCCGTGTATAGTTCACTCTTCCATTAGGATCCATTGATAATGTCAAAATACCGTTCACGGATTTTTGTAACTCAATAAATGCTTTATCCATTTGATTTCCGCTTAAGATAACATCTTCAGCTTTCATTCCATCCGGATCGATAAACCTCAACGGATTATTAAATGCATAATTATAAGGAGACCACCGGCGCATTTTTTCACTAAGAGGATCGATATGGTTCCACCTCCCAATCTGGTTATCATACATTCTCGCACCGTAATCCGTCCATTCCAAACCTGAGCCGTCAGCAAATTCTTCTCGTTGCTGTTCCTTGCCGTTGTATTTGATTTTGTTTGCAATAGCACCATCTAATGCTTTAGATGATATCCCCGCCATGGTCAAGCCGAACGGATAGTAATGTGTCTCCTCTAAAAGGGGCCCAGGTGTATGTGTTACTTGTAGATTATCGAAATACACAGCTATGTTCGGAGTTTATCTCGTAATTGTTTA
>DPFD01000130.1 GCA_003534175.1 Chitinophagaceae bacterium | reverse complement strand
TAAATACGGCAAATTGTCGTTTCAATACATCTCCCATCGGGTATTGAGATGGGCTGTGTGTCCGTTTTTACTACCCCTGATTCTATTCCTGAATATCATCATCGTGCTGAAAGATCCGGGCATCGTATACAGTGCAATCCTTGTAGCACAGGCAGCCTTTTACCTGGCCGCGATGGGCGGATGGTGGTTTGCCCGTAAGAATATGAAAGTTAAACTCCTCTACGTACCCTACTATTTCCTGTTCATGAATATTTCAATGTTCCTGGGGATGAAACGCTTCTTTTCAAAAACCCAAACCGTATTGTGGGATAAGGCTAAACGCCAAACAACCCGTCAAACAACCTAACCATCCGCTTTCTTTTCCGTTAATCTGCCCCTGATAGCCGGTATTATCATCGCTTGGGTAATCACCTTGTAATCCTTGTGCAGCCACTGTTTGTCTGCTTGCGGATGTAGCTATCCATTTTTTTTCAAAAAAAAAATTTAAATAATTTTGAATTAGATAATTTTTATATAGCTTTACACCTCAATCAATCTCCTGATGAAATGGTACCAATCTGTTTCATCCATCCATGAGAAGACCGTCTCAATCCTGCTAATATCTTATTGCTTTTTTGGAATTGCCTGATTTATCCTATTTCCGTGTGAGGAACTGACCATTCGTATTAACCTGAATTAACCTGTAGAAAGATGAAAAAAGCAATTTTGACCATTGAAGGATGTGATGCAATGAGCTATGTAATCAGTTCCGTGCTGAATAAGGATTATGCCGTAACCAACGCAGAAAATTGCACAGAAGCCTTCGAACACTTGCAAAATGAAGAAGAAAAAGACCTGATTATTCTGTNNNNTCTGGCCTTACTCGAACATATGCACACCAGTGCCGTACTGAAAGGTATCCCCACGGTGGTTATCTCAAACTCTGACGACCCAACTTTGAAAGATAAAGCGGTAGAACTGGGTGCTTCCCTTTTTCTTACCAAACCGTTTGATCCGGTGTTTTTATCTGATAAAGTAAAAGACCTGATTTATGAAGATGGTGAGAAGCCTGCCGGAAGAAGAAAGCTGCGCTTCAACCTGAATATTTTTTAATCCGGATTTTCCTGAAACCTCTTTTTTACGGATTTTTTTTGCTTACCCTTAAAACGCTGTGACCATGTTTAACTTTACCGTACAAAAATCAATGGAGGCGCATGAAATGCAATTGCAGGCGAAGCCCTCGCTGCTGTTCATTGAACATGCCGATAAACAGATCGAAACTTACCACAATTATTTTACTGATAGTTATTTCACTGCCGGTTACGATGAGGCGAAGATGTTGCTGAAAAAGCTCGACATCTTCAACCAGATGCCGGAAATGATTGTAATTGACCTGCCCCTGCAACCAGATGAGTTAGCTGCTTTCCGCCAATGGCTGAAAAGCACATTTTCTGCGTTTGTTCCGGTGGTGTATAATGCTGAAGGACTGGAAAAATCAACCATCAAAAACCTGTTTAAAAATAAGTGGGTGGATGATGTGGTTGAACTTTCCAGCCATTTTGAAAAATTACCGGAGAAGGCCCGTTTTCTGAAAAAAATCAACAGCTCAGCTGCAAAAGTACCGGCAACTAAACCTCGGGTACACCCGGTGCGTCGTTATTCTTTCCTCCACCGGGCATTTGATGTTACCCTGGCACTGATTGCCATACTCATTTGTATGCCGGTTTTTATCCTGATTGCCATTGCCATTAAGCTGGAATCACGAGGCCCCATTTTCTACAACGCCCTGCGTGCGGGTAAAGGCTATCGTGTATTCCGCTTCTTCAAATTCCGCACCATGGAAGTTGATGCGGATAAGAAAGTGAAAGAACTGGCCGCATTAAACCAGTACGGTGCCGCATCTGAAGGCCCTGCCTTCTTCAAAGTAAAAAATGACCCCCGCATCACCAAGGTGGGTGCCTTTTTGAGAAATACCAGTTTAGATGAATTACCTCAACTCTTTAATGTGCTGAAAGGCGACATGAGTTTTGTGGGTAACCGTCCATTGCCTTTATACGAAGCCATCTCTTTAACTACCGATGAATGGGCCGAACGCTTTATGGCACCTGCGGGCATCACCGGGTTATGGCAAATTNNCCCTACTGAAAGAATTTCGCTGGATATTGATTATGCCCGCAACCGTACCCTGGCCGGCGACTTGAAAATTTTATTGAAAACTCCTACCGTATTGATTCAGAAAGCAAATGTGTAAAATACTGCTCATCTGATCAACATGAAAAGTGAAAACAAACCACTGGTTTCCATCATAACACTGAACTGGAACCAAACCGCCGTTACCTGTGAATTTTTGGTGAGTACCAAAAAACTGAACTACCCCCATTACGAGATTCTTGTGTGCGACATGAACTCGGATGAAAGTCCTGCTGAAGAAATCCAATTACTGAACATCCCAAACACCAGGGTATTACTGAGTGAAAAAAATCTTGGGTTTGCCGCAGGAAACAACTGGGGCATGAAACATGCAAAAGGGGATTATTTCTTTATTGTGAACAACGATACAGAAGTAACCCCCGATTTGCTGGATAAATTACTGGAACCTTTTCAACGGTTCCCTAACGTGGGCGTTACCTGCCCTAAAATCCGGTACTTCCATCAACCGGACACCATTCAATATGCCGGTTTCGCCCGGATGCATCCCATCACCGGCAGAACAACCACCATCGGAGATCATGAAAAAGATGAGGGACAGCATGATGTAAGCGGCCCCACCTTTGGCGCACATGGTTGTGCCATGATGGTGAAACGAAGCGTTGCCGAAAAAACCGGAATGTTTCCNNATGGGACTGGAGCTGCCGTATCCGTAAATCCGGTTATACGATTTACTACACAGCCAATGCGCTGATTTATCACAAAGAATCGGTTACCGTTGGAAGGAACAGTCCCTTAAAAACCTATTACCTGCACCGCAACCGAATTCTGTTCATGCGACGCAATTCCAATTATGTGCAGTTGATACTTTTTGCGCTGTTCTATTCCTTTTTCACCTTCCCCAAAAACATTATACAATTCAGCCTCCAAAAGGAATGGACTTTACTGAAGGCTTATGTAAAAGGAGTGTACTGGAATCTGAATCATTCTTCTAAATCAAAAGTGTAAAGCCGCGGTGCTTATCTTTAACCTATGAGAATTTGCATAGAAGCTCAACGCCTGTTTCGTCCGCACAAGCATGGGATGGAAATAGTTGCGCTGGAAACCATCCGTGCACTTCAGGCACTCGATACCCAAAACGAATACCACATCATTGCGGCAGACGATAGCGACACCCATGCATTACAGGCCACGGCTAACTTTACCATACACCGGCTTAAAACTTCTCTGTACCCGAAATGGGAACAAATCACCCTGCCCGGATTTGTAAAAAAACTACAACCCGATCTGTTGCATTGCACAGCCAATACAGCACCCCTCTTCTACAAGGGCAACCTGCTGGTTACTATTCATGATTTAATTTTTATGGATAAGACCGACCGTGCAGGCAGTGCGTACCAGCGATTCGGGAACCGTTACCGCCGCTGGATTGTGCCGGCCGTAGCCAGAAAAGCCACTGCCATAGCCACCGTATCGGAATATTCGAAACAGGAAATATGTAAACGGTTACGCATAAACGAAAATAAAGTAACCGTGGTACACAATGGAGTGAGTTCGGATTTTATGCCTATTGAAGATGCCGCCACACGCGAGGCATTCAGAAAAAAGTATGCAGTACCTACAGCCTATTTGCTGCACATAGGCAATACGGCGCCGAGGAAAAACACACTGAATGTATGTAAGGCCTATCATTTGTATTGCCAGCAACAGCCCGATGCTTTGCCTCTGGTAATTTCCGGATGCAGCGAAGATTTCATCCGGGAGATGCTTCAACAAAACGGTTTACAGTACCTGCGGGAACACATCCACCTCACCGGGTATATTGATGCTGAAGATCTTCCCCTGTTATATGGCATGAGCAATTTGTTCCTGTACCCCTCGTTACAGGAAGGGTTTGGATTGCCGGTGATTGAAGCCATGTCGTGCGGAGTACCGGTGATTACGTCCAACGGGTCTTNNTCCTTGAAAGAAATTGCCGGCCAGGCCGCGAAGTTGGTGAACCCTGAAAGTCCGGAAGAAATAGCCGCTGCCATTCGTCTTGTGTTGAATGATGAAGCCATGCGCAAATACATGCAATCCATGGGCATCATGAATGCACGGCGATTCAGTTGGCGCGCGGCGGCAGAACAAACCGTGGCATTATATCAATCTCTGCAACACTTTTAACCCTCAGGTGTAATTAGTATATTTGAAACTGTACCAATTGAACATCGAAATTCATACAACCCTACATATCATCTGGCTGGCCTTTCAGGTATTGGTAGCCGTTGTGTTTATATTTCCGCTAATAGCGGCAGGCATGTACCTGTTGTTCGGCAAACACAAAAAACAACTTCCTGCTACCACAAATGGTAATTATGCGCTGATTGTAACAGCATATAAATACAGTGGCAACCTGAATCATGTAATCCAGTCGCTGCTTAAACTAGACTACCCGCATTTTCATATTTATGTGGTTGCAGATGACTGTAATGATTATCAATATACGGGTGGAGATTCCCGGGTAACCATCCTCTACCCTAACCCACCGCTGAAAAATCAGGTTAAATCACATTTTATGGCCATCGGTCATTTTAAAGATGCCCATAACCGGATTGTTATTATTGACAGCGACAACCTGGCGCACCCCGGCATGCTCAAAGCCATAGATCCGTATTTTGAAAAAGGATACGAAGCCGTTCAGGGTGTACGCACGGCAAAAAACCACGATACCGTATATGCGCAGTTGGATGCAGTGAACGAATTGTATTATTTGTACTACGACCGTAAAGTACTTTTTGGCATTGGCTCTTCCTGCATGTTGTCGGGGTCGGGAATGGCATTTACCACGGACTTGTATAAACGCTGTTTGGGATCACTGGATACCGAAGGGGCAGGATTTGATAAGGTACTGCAAAAAAGAATTGTATCGATGGGCAAACGAATTGCTTTTGCGCCGCAGGCCATTGTGTATGATGAGAAGACATCACAACCGGACCAGCTGGTGAAACAACGCGCCCGCTGGAACAATACCTGGTTCAGGTTCTTCCCCTACTCGCTTCAGCTGATGGCATCAGGCCTTGGCAGGTTCAGTATGAATCGTTTTCTTTTCGGTTTTATTTTGTTCCGCCCGCCACTATTCCTGT
This sequence comes from Chitinophagaceae bacterium, assembly GCA_003534175.1. Classification (GTDB taxonomy): domain Bacteria; phylum Bacteroidota; class Bacteroidia; order Chitinophagales; family Chitinophagaceae; genus Ferruginibacter. The sequence continues at coordinate 9 of DPFD01000130.1, read as the reverse complement.
TACTGGCAC
>DPFD01000165.1:8846-15697 GCA_003534175.1 Chitinophagaceae bacterium | reverse complement strand
TAAGTCTAGTGCGTCTGCCAATTTCGCCACATCCGCAAATGGGGTGCAAAGTTACGAGTTTTCATTGCATTTTTTGAAAATATTTGACTCTTTCTGCTCTATGCTGCCCGAAGGTGTTTTCGTCCTTAAAAATCACCTAAAAATCAGTATATTGAGCCTATTTTATGGATATAGCCGAGAAACCCATTCCCCTGTATACCCTCACTGAAGAGGAGGAAAAAAAGGAAATTCTTCGTCAGTACCGAGGGCTGCTCCGGGTGCTTAAATCAAAGATGAAGCCCGGTGACAAAATGCTCCTGCGCCGTAGTTTTGAAATGGCGGCGGAAGCACATAAAACCATGCGCCGCAAAAGCGGAGAGCCCTACATTTTACACCCGATTGCCGTAGCCAGAATTTGTGTGGAAGAAATAGGACTGGGAGTNNTACCGACATTACCCTGCAGGATATTAAGTTGGAGTTCGGACCGGAAATCACCAAAATTGTAGACGGACTGACAAAAATTTCAACGGTGATGGATGCGAACACTTCGCAGCAGGCAGAAAATTTTAAAAAGATTCTGCTCACCCTCACTGACGATCCGCGGGTAATCTTAATTAAGCTGGCCGATCGCCTCCACAACATGCGCACCATGGATTTCATGAAGCGCGAAAAACAGCTCAAGATTTGTTCGGAAACCATTTATGTGTATGCACCCCTGGCCCATCGCATGGGATTGTACAGCATCAAAACAGAAATGGAAGACCTGGCCATGAAATACATGGAGCCGGACACATACCGATATATTGCCAAAAAACTGCAGGATACCAAACGGGAACGCAGCCGTTATATCAATGATTTTATTCGTCCTCTCAAAGACAAACTCGACCGGGGTGGTTTCAATTTCGAAATTTACGGTCGCCCGAAAAGTATTCACTCCATCTGGAATAAGATTAAGAAAAAGGGTGTGTCGTTCGAAGAGGTGTACGATCTTTTTGCCATCAGGATTATTGTAGATGCTCCAACGGAAAAAGAAAAAGAAGAATGCTGGAAAGTGTACAGCATCATTACCGATATGTACAATCCTTCCCCTGAACGCCTGCGCGATTGGCTGAGCAACCCCAAAAGCAACGGCTATGAAGCATTACATACCACGGTGATGGGCCCCGGCGGTAAATGGGTGGAAGTGCAGATCCGAACCAAACGCATGGATGAAATTGCGGAGAAGGGACTGGCCGCACACTGGAAATACAAAGAGGGCAAGGAAGATGAAAGCCGCTTTGAACAATGGTTTCATCAGATTCGTGAAGTACTCTCCAATCAGGACAGCAACTCCATGGACTTTCTTCAGGATTTTAAAACTTCATTCCTTGCGGAAGAAATTTATGTGTACACACCCAAAGGAGATATTAAAATGCTTCCGGTGGGTGCCACGGCGCTCGACTTTGCATTTAGTGTACACACTGCCGTTGGGTCGAAGTGTATCGGTGCCAAGGTGAACCATAAACTGGTACCGCTGAGTCATGTGTTGCGCAGTGGTGATCAGATTGAAATTATTACCAGTGCCAAGCAAAAGCCGAATACGGAGTGGCTGAATTTTGTAATTACCAGTAAGGCGCGTTCAAAAATTAAAGATACCCTCAAAGAAGAAAAACGCATAATAGCCGATGATGGCAGAGGCTTGTTGCAGCGCAAGCTTGATCAGATGAATGTGCCGATGAACAATGCCAACCTCGAAGAACTGGCAGCATATTTTAAACAACCCTCTACGCTGGATTTGCTCTATGCCATCTCCATTAAAAAGATTGATTTAAAAGACCTGAAATTATTCACTGTTCAGGGCGATAAACTGATACCCCCTAAACCGGTTAAGGTAATTGATGAACCCAAAGAAACAGATAATACCCAGCAGCAGCAATCACATAAAAAAGACAGTGAGCTGATTATTTTCGGAGAGAACAGCGACCGCATCATGTACACCTTGGCCAATTGTTGCAAACCAATTCCCGGTGATGATGTGTTTGGGTTTATTACCACCGGAGAGGGATTGAAAATTCACCGCACCAACTGCCCGAATGCCACCCGCCTGCTGGCCAACTACGGACACCGTGTTGTTAAAACCAAGTGGGCTAAAAACAAAGAGATTTCATTCTTAACGGGTTTAAAAATCATCGGACTGGATGATGTGGGTGTAATTCATAAAATTACCAACCTGATCAGCGGTGAGTTGCGCGTGAACATTTCAGCCATGACCATTGAAGCCAAAGACGGAATTTTTGAAGGCAATGTGCGTGTATTCGTTCACGATAAAGACGAACTCGATAATCTGGTGAATGAACTGCTTCGTTTACCGGGTATTGAGCGTGTTGACCGGTACGATACGGAATAAACTCCCCACTATAAGTTAGAATTCATTCAGGCCGGCCAAACAAAATTTATGTGCCCGGAAGTATGAGGCTGAATTAAACAATGATTATCAGATGAATAAAATTCTTCCACTGCACCCGATTGTGGATGTATAAATCACATGCAGATTGAGAGAAATGTGGTAACTTTAATACACTATATTGATATCAATCATTGTTCACATACATAAACACAAACACATGCAAGAGTTAATCAACAAAATCATTAGTAAAACAGGTATTTCAGCTGAACAGGCCGGTCAGGCTTTGGATACAGTTAAAGATTACATCAAAGAAAAATTTCCGATGGTTGCCGGAGCTGTTGACAACCTGTTTGCCGGAGACAAAGCTGAAACAACAGCAGGTGCGGCAGACAGCAGTTTTCTTGACAAAATCAGCGATGTCATTCCCGGTGCTATGGGCGAAAAAATTGAACAATTCGCTAAAGACAATGCAGGTAAAGCGGAAGGTGTGATTGACACTATGAAAGACAAACTCGGCGATTTGCTGGGCGGAAAGAAGTAGCAGGCTACAACCGAATATTCCTAAACAAGATGTCATTTCCTACGTATTAAGTAAACGGGAATGGCATTTTTTTATGGAACTACTACAGAGGTTGTGTATGAATTTCCATCTTCGTTTACGCATACCAGTTGGTACACTCCGGGTTGCAGTTTCGGTAACCTGATGCGCATCACCTTATCTTTTCCATACAACCTTTCTTTTCCGGATGCTACCTGCATGCCGTTTGAATGAATCCATCTCCATTCATAGATTCCATCGGGTGCCTGTTGCAAAGCAGCCTGAACCCATTCCCCTGTCACCGGGTTGGGATACACCATGAGTGCTGCATGTTTACTATGGCTCAGCGAAACCTCCTCACTGTAATGAACTGTACCATCCTTCCTCTCTATCCTGATTCGATAGGTATAAGTTCCACTTTGAGAGGGCTGATGGCTGAGGTTGAAAGTATTTGATTCCATTTCAGGATACAGTGTGTTGAAAGGGTTGAATGTTCCATCGGCAAGAGCGTATTCCGCAACATATTTTTCAACTGATTCGGTTTCAGTATCGGTGAATGTAATGAGGTGTTGCTCCTGATGCTTCATAGCATCGATATCCATAAACCTCCCGGGCCTCTCGCCGTTATTAAATACGACCATAAAGCGCCGGGCCTGTGATGATGTTTGTGAGGGATGTATCTGAATTTGAATAAAGTTGGTATCGGATAAACGCAACCGCGTGGAAGTTCTTTCGAATCTATCAATAAATCTGGCCTGCATACCTGCCGGCATTTGGGTTGGATAAATAATCAGCGTATAGGTTTGAGGACGCAAGTTTTCTATATGATAGAACAGCGTATCATTTCCCCTGACCGGATTCCTGGCTTCAACAGACAATAATGCGTCGTTACGAATCAACGCAATATTTTCACCCTCATTGCGGAGTTTAATGGCATCATACTCATTAATCTCATTGCCAAGTCCGGTACCAAAAACAACAATGTTTCCATCGGCCACCTTTCCGTTATTACTCACGAGGGTGGTAAACCACATGCTCCTGCGGGAAGATGAGTTGCCCGGGTTAGCGCGATGCACCAATCTGCTGTCAGGCATTTTACACCCTTCATTGAACTGGACATTGCCGCCCGTTGCTGTTCCGCGAACAAATACTGCCTGTCCGGATTCAATATACGGTGAGGGTACTCCTGCGGGATAATAACTGGTGGCATATCCTGCAGTGGGAATGTATCCCGTAATACCGCTGATGGTTTGATACCCGCCCAGGTTATAGGTTCCGCTCAACATGGGATCCCATACATAAAACACATCCTGTATTCCGGTGCTGGCTGCCCATACATTGTTGAATGCAATTCTCGATGCATACGGATTTCCAAATGTTTGAAACTGGGAAGGCAACACCGTAACCGGATCAGGCGGAAAATTGGGAGTGAACAACACCCCACGGGTGCGCATGTTTGTATTGTTGGGAGTGCCGTTGTGGGTAACCACAGTTCGATCTCCCCGAACAAAAAGCATGTACCCATTTTTATTGACTACCGGCGTGTGGGTATTGGTAACTCCCACCCATGTATTGGTGACGGGGTTATATGTTTTTAATGAAGGCAGAAAGGTTGTAATATCAAAGCCGGTACCCGTACCCGTTATGATGGTTCCATAGCCTGTAGGTACACTGCCGCCCTCCTGCCAGGATTGATGAATGGTTTGCCCGGAAGAAGGGGTAGCCAGAAACTGCCACGATTTACCATGTTCGCTCGCACCCGGACCGGTATTGATAAAACGCTCCACCGTTACATTGCCGGTGATATCGCCGTCTGTAATCACATCTACATTGGCAGTAACGGTATCGGATGAACGAAGAGTAAACACCCTGGTATTGGTAGCGCCATCCGCATCAAAAACAGCATTTCCTTCTACTCCTATGGTACGGATAACTGAGGCAAGTCCTTCATTGCGCTTGATACCACTGCCTCTGAACCGTACATTATTGAAAAATGTTTCCTGCGTACCACTTACGGAGATAGCATTGCCACCGTCAAAATAAACAGTACTGCCTCCCGGGTGGAAAGTACCGTTGTTTGCCACACCTCCATCTTCTACTACCATATTAACGGCTCCTTGCATCACAAAGTGTGCTCCACTTTCGATAATCAACCCTTGCGCACTTCCCTGAAATGAAAAGCATGCAGCTAAAAAAAACAATATCGGCCGGCGATGGAACATATGGTCACACCAGTTATTCATTTTTCGGAATTTCTTTTGATTTTTTTGGAGGAGTTGGCGGTGTTGTAGCAGGAGGTGTATCCGGTTTATCAGGCTGTTCTGCCTTTTGCTCGATGGCTTTAAGTTCTACCGGAGGTTCGTCTGCCGGTGGTGTAGGTTTTTCCAGTTCACGCGTGCGGGCATCAATGGTGCCATAGGGCGGACGGTTGTATTGTGCGTTGGCGTTCCAGCCCGTTAGACACAACACGAAGATGATTAATGGTTTCATACTATCTGAGTGAATAAGTAAATGTTATTATAACGTAAAGGCATAAACGAATTTACATTCCGAGTTTTTTTCGGATAATTTTCAGTTGTTGATTCAGTGATTCCTGCTCTTTTTTCAACCGGTCAATCTCTTCCTGCTGACTTTCAATGATAGCCTGCTGTTCCTGAATAGCCTTCACGGCAACCGGTATAATATCAGAATAATATATACCGAGCATTTCATTTTTGTCATGAGTAGTTTGCTGTAAATCGTTCAACAACTCTGTACGATCTTTCAAGGCTCCTTGCTGAACCACTTCTGATAAAATGGGTTGTACTTCCTGTGCAATAAAACCAATTTTACTGCCCCACTGGGGATTGCTCTTCCATTCAAAACTAACCGGGCGTAATTGCATCACTTCTTTCAGTCCGTAATTTAAATCCCGGATATTCTGTTTCTCACGGGCATCGGAGGTATTGATGGTTCCATTCAATGCGTATACGGTGGTCCATCGGTTAGATGGCCCTCCTAACCTGCTGAAATTATCGGAACTGGGTTGAAAAAAGTTGGTGAAAGCTGTGAAATAATCTGTTCCTGCTGTTGCAAAATCATCTGTGGATCTGGCGAAGTTTAAAAATCCAGAAACATCCACATACATCCTCCAATCTGATCCGGCATTTGATTTTACCAACTGTACGCCCGGTTCGAAAGACGTGCTGGCACTGGCTATGCGTATATTGGGGTCATCTGCGGCGGGTGCATACACATGCATTTTAGTTAAAGGTGCAATATTCCCTACCGCTACATTTCCGGAATTTGTAATCGACATTCTGTTGATGTTTCCACCTGTTCTGAAAATCATGCTACTGTCGCTTCCAAACATTAAAGCACTACGGGTAGAAGTTTGCGAATTTCCTGCTATGATGCCGCTGAGCGCATTGTCTGGTGCATTTATTTGAAGGTAGGTAATGCCGTTACTTTCCAAAACTGCTGCTGAGTTGGAACTATAAACAGTTGAAGCGGTGCCCGAACGAACTACATGCAGGCGTGCAAACGGATTGGTTAAGCCAATACCCACATTGGTTGAGGCAGTTGCTCCGTTAATTCCGTTTATACTTCCCAGAACCATTGAATTATTATTGGTTACATAGGCATTCGCTCCGATGGCCGCAGCATTTGTAATACTACTAACGGATGTGTTGGCATTCGCTCCAATAAAGATATTTCTGGTTCCGGTATTGTTGGCGGTGCCTGACTGAAAACCAAGGGCAGTATTCAGGGTGCCTGAAGTGGTATTGTATAACGAAAACCGGCCAACGGCTGGATTGAAATTGTTTGTGTTCCGAAACAAAGCGCTATCACCTACGGCAACATTTCCGTTTCCGGTTTGATTATCGTGCAGGGAACGTACCCCCATAGCTACATTTCCACTGCCTGAGGTATTGAAATACATTGCACCTAAACCAAGCATTGAATTAA
>DPFD01000165.1:8109-8835 GCA_003534175.1 Chitinophagaceae bacterium | reverse complement strand
CTGCCGTATTTTCTATGCCTACGGGTCCGGATACCGCTGAAGCACCAAAACCCGCACTATTGCCAATGAAAATATTATTGTCTCCCCGATTCCTATAAGCTGCATTCCTACCTATAGCAATGGAATACTTAGTTCCTGAAGATAAGCCGGCAGCATAAAAACCTACAACTACATTCCCAACTTCTCCCCGGTCTCCTGCCTGTCCGATCATAGCACCTCTTCCAATAATAGTGTTTTCAGCAGCACTATCTGAAAACTCCAATGCACCAACCCCTAATGCCGTATTTTCATTCCCATTTCTGTTAAAACGTAAAGAGCGCCAACCTATGGCTGTATTTAATGCCCCTGTTGTGTCTGCTATCATTGATTCGTAACCGATAGCCGTATTAAAATCTCCTCTCAAATGATTGTTCATTGTATTGGTTCCTAATGCGGTATTACCCACACCACTTCGATTCAACCTTAAAGCACTCGTACCTACCGCAACATTCAAATAACCAGTGGTATCCTCTTCCAAGGCGAAACTCCCTACTGCTGTGTTATATGAGTTTCCCAATCTGCGATGCCTGCGCAATGCATATAATCCAACAGCCACATTATAATTGGAAGAAACATTCTCACCTAAAGAAGCAAAACCGGTTGCTGTGTTATAAGCTGCAGCAGCACCCTGAGTTCCGGAAAACATACCCAGATAAACATTACCACCACCGGTTTCGTTATACCTCC
>DPFD01000165.1:0-8099 GCA_003534175.1 Chitinophagaceae bacterium | reverse complement strand
GTTTTGACCGGTGTATGAGCCAACGAATGTATTGTTTGCACCCGTGCTTAAAACACCTGAACGTACGCCAATAAAAACCGAAGGGAAATTATGATTGGCAGCATTACCGGATGAATCTCCTATAGCTACATGCCCAACACCTGCAGCATTACCAGCGTGTCTTCCATAGAAATAATTGAATCTAAAATAATTCAAACTTCCGATAGGTACATTATTCTGACGAAATTTTAGAGGAACATTATCCCTGTGACCGATAAAGCTTGTATCATTCAATCCTACATTTCCACCTACTAACCAGGCCGTGGTGTCCAGCGATTGATTGGCATTGGATAACCACGTCCAACTCGCCCCATTAAAGTAATGAAAACCGGTACTATCCGGCCCGTCCTGAAAAACAAGCAACCCGGTGGCAGGGGCCGGAATCAACAGTTTTTGAGCTTTCGACATCCGAGGTATCAACACCCCTTTATCTGTACTGGTAACGTCGAGAATTGAACTGCTATGCGCAGGGACGCCGGTGGTATTAATGCCCACCGATTGAGAACGTACAGTAACTGAAGTAAGAATGAACGCTCCACACATTAATATAAGGACTGATTGTTTCATAAGGATTTAAATATTAGTTTAAATAGAATTGCTAATATAATAATAAGGGTTTATATGTTAAAACGTTTAAGCAAATTCATCTGTACAAAAATCATTATATTTTAATAATCCATATTACCCTGATGATGTGATAGTTTACTCTATGATATCAAACTGGCGAAATAGAGAAGTGGTTAATTGTTGATTATCAGACACTTTGAAAAGCACGCTCGTTGAATACCACTATTTTCAACTCTGAGAAAATAGAATCTGCTGTATACTGCACTAACCTTAAATGCGTTTATTCCCTGTCTACTTTTAATACATCTATAATATGAAGCATCTGTTAGCTTGTTTAGCATTCGTGTATTCCTCATCGTTAGCAACTTATGCTCAACCATTGGTTGTTTTTAAGAAAGACCCTAAAGAAACTACCTTAAGCAAACGTAAGATGGGATTGAAGGATGCTTCAGGAAAGGTGGTGGTTAAACCTGTTTATCATACCGTGTATGATTACAGCCAATATGGATTTTTTCTGGCTGCTCAGGAAAATACCGGATATTTTTTAGACGCCCGCACAGGAAAGAAGCTGGATGTACCGGCCCACATGGATGTGTATCGCTTTCCTAACCGTTTCATCAATAACCGTATGCCGGTAAAGCGTGTGATAAATGGAGAATATCTCTGGGGCTTTATAAATCCTGAACTGAAGGAAGTAATACCGGCACAATTTCCTATTGTGAGTGAATTCAATCCCGGTGTACAGGTAACATCCGTTTATGGAAAAAATGAAAAAAAATGGGGGATGATAGATACCTCCGGCAACTTACTCATTCCGTGCGAATACGATAACCTCTATGTATCCGGAAATCAGAATGATTCAACTTCCCCGGATTTCAACGCTGTTTACGTTAAAAAAAATAACGAAAGGTATTATGTAAATTTCAACGGAGAAAAAGATTACAACGCCACCGCCAATCAATTGTTTAACAATGGAAAGTATGAGGATGCTTTGTATTTGTACTTCAACTTACCGGAACAGGAACTTACACCGGCTTCATTACAAAACATCGGTATTGCTTATTACCGGGGTTACTTTGTAGAAAAAAATCCTATAGAAGCAATGGTTTGGTTTGAAAAGGCTGCTGCTAAAAATATGAAATATAGTATATCGATGCTGGCTCACATCTATCTGGAAGGATGGCATGGCATTCCTGTTCAAACAAAAAAAGGCATTCAATTGCTTGAACGCAATATTCAGTTATATCCCCATCACAATCATGTTCACTCTCAGTTAGGAAAACTATACCTGTTTGGTAGCAATGATTTACCTAAAAACCCTGCAAAAGCATTCGGGTATTTTATGATTCGGGCTAAAGAGAAAAACGTAGAAGCTATGCGTTACATCGCCTATATGTATCAAAACGGTATAGGAACAAAGCGTAATGAAGCTCTCGCCAATCAATGGCTCAGAGAAGCAAAGTCGATTGTAGCCAATAAACCGGGAACTCCCTGGGACGCCATGCCGGGGATAGATTTTGAAACAACAATGGATTTGAAGAACGGACAGGTAGTGTTATACAACGGAAAGAAAGGTGTGGTAATCAACAATTCATCTTTAGGTGTTTTGTTGCATGATAACAGAATCATACCTCCCAATGCTGCTCGAAAGGATTATACGGTATTGAATGAAAAAAAGGAAGACTACCTCGTTACTTGTCCGTTATGTCAAGGCAAGGGGGTACATCATGAAAAAATAAAATCAGGCAGTGTGTCTTTTACTGATCACACACTGTATTCGGGGTCAACCATTACAGGGGACTACATCAAATCAACCACGAAAACATACAATACCTATGTATCACGTGAAATCCGTTGCGGACTTTGCAGCGGCACCGGAAAATCTTACCGTAAATAAACGGGTGATGTATTAACCTTTCAGCACTTCGCGGCTGATCACCACTTTTTGAATTTCGCTGGTGCCTTCTCCGATGGTGCACAGTTTGCTGTCGCGGTAAAACTTCTCTACCGGAAAATCTTTCGTGTAACCGTAACCGCCAAAAATCTGCACCGCATCTGTACTTACTTCAACTGCCACTTCACTGGCATAATATTTTGCCATGGCAGACTCTTTGGTCATGGGCAATCCGCGCATTTTTAAATCGCAGGATTGTTGTATCAGTAATTCTGCAGCTTCAATTTTAGTTGCCATATCGGCCAGTTTAAAAGCAATGCCCTGGAAGTTGGCTATCGGCTGATCAAACTGATGGCGTTCTTTCGCATACTGCACGGAGGCTTCGTATGCTCCGCGGGCAATTCCTACACTCAACGCGGCGATGGAAATCCTTCCGCCATCTAAAATCTTCATCGCCTGTTTGAAACCGTCGCCCACTTCACCTAAACGCTGACTGTCGGATACTACACAATGATCAAATATCATTTCAGCCGTTTCGCTGGCGCGCATTCCAAGTTTATTCTCTTTCTTACCGGCCATAAATCCGGGTGTACCACGTTCAACAATAAACGCCGTTGAGTTATTTTTAGCGCGAGGCTCTCCGGTTCTGCACATAACTACAGCCACATCGCCGCTGATACCATGGGTTATCCAACTTTTAGCACCATTGATTATCCAGTTATCACCGTCGCGCACCGCGGTAGTTTTCATATTTCCGGCATCGCTTCCGGTATTGGGTTCCGTTAATCCCCAGGCACCGATGAATTCAGCTGTGGCTAACTTGGGAAGATATTTTTGTTTCTGTGCTTCATTTCCAAAAGTGAGGATATGTCCCGTACACAGTGAATTGTGTGCCGCCACCGACAATCCCACCGATCCGCATACTTTGGCAATTTCCTGTATCACCGCATTGTATTCGAAATAACCTAAACCGGTTCCGCCATACTGCTCCGGCACCAGCACGCCCATCATACCCAGTTTACCTAGTTCTTTGAAAATGTGCACCGGAAACTCCTGCGATTCGTCCCACTCCATCAAATGAGGCTTAATGTGTAAACGCGCAAACTCTCTTGCTGATTCGGCAACCTGTTGTGTTATTTCGCTCCTGCTGAAATCCATAGTGATGATTTAGGGCTGCAAATTAGTGAAAATCCTGCAACGACGAGCACCGAAACCTTATTCAAACACGAGATAGGGCCGCAATTTTTGTATGTCAGATGGTGTTAAGATGACGAGTTTTTCAAGGTCAGTCCATGACGAATATTCACCATGTTCCTTTCTGTAGCGAATAATGGCAGCAGCTTTTTTATACCCGATATAAGGATGAGCACGCAACATCTCATCGGTGGCCGTATTGATATTGATTTGTTTTACCGGCTCTTTTCCCCTCACCAGCCGGGGTTGAATTTTTCTGAAGGTACTGTCTGCCAGTCCATACGTTTCCCCTACCTGTTGCACCTCATGAAATCCTCCCAACTTCGTACGAAACACCACAATGCGCTTGGCCAATACCGGACCAATGCCGGGCAACGATTCAAACAAGGCGGAATCGGCCAGGTTGATATCCACCGGCTGTTGCACCACTTTGCGGGATGTTTGCGGACGGGCATCCGGAAATGATTGCTGCACCCTTTCTTCTTTCGGAAGCTGAACATAGGGCATCAACCTTTCTGCCTGGGCTTCAGGTAAGCCATAAATCTTAAACAAATCTTCCTTCTTCTTAAACCTGCCGCCCTTCGCAACATATTTTCGAATGCGGCGTGCTGTATTTTCGTTTATGCCTAACCGTTGCCAGCCCGCTTCATCCAGTGTATTGGGGTTAAACAGAAACAACTCATCCTGTTGATGGTGCTGAAGGGTTGGCTTGTGTTCGGCCTGCACCTGGCTGACAGATGCCACAAACTGCTGAAATGCCAGGCTGTCTTCTCCCAACGGGGGCGCCTGCATGAAGGATGAATACACGTTCGGTACAATGTGCATCAACACACATATCAGGAGCAATAATAAAATGCCCCGCCTTTCGGAAGGAGAAAAATAGAGGGGATGATCATTGTGCATTATTAAAAGTATGCACCGCTGTCAACCCAAACAATAACCTGTTAAGGGAAAAAAAGTTGTAGTCCGTCGTAGGCCAGATAACGATTCTCCGGCAATGTGGCACTGATCTCGGCATGTTTACCCAGCTGATGGCTGATGTGTGTAAAATATGCATAGGGCACATTCAGCCGGACTGCAATATCCAGGGCTTCACTCAGGGTGAAATGCGATATGTGCTTTTCGTGGCGCAGCGCGTTCAGTATCAGGGTATGTGTTCCTTTAATTTTTTCGAACTGGTCGTCTTCAATCTGATTGGCATCGGTGATGTACGTAAAATCTCCGAACCGAAATCCCATTACGGGCATACGCAGATGCCAAACGCGTATAGGCGTTACCGGTATATCACCGATCAGGATGGTTTCTTCAGTTAACAGTTCGAGGCGGATATCAGGCACACCGGGATACTTGTTCTTATCGAACACATAAGCAAACTCTCTTCGGATGGCATCTTGTGTTAACGGTGTGGCATACACGGTCATGGGTTGTTCCTGAAAATAACAGAACGCCTTCACATCGTCGAGTCCTGCAATGTGGTCTTTATGATGATGTGTGATACAAACGGCATCCAGCTTCTTCACGTCGGCCATCAGCATCTGCGCACGAAAGTCAGGACCGGTATCCACCACAATGGTAGTGGTATCGCTTTCCACCAGTATACTGCATCGGTAACGTTTATCTTTAGCATCGGAAGAAGTGCACACGGCGCACGGGCAGGCAATCATCGGAACACCGCTGCTGGTTCCTGTGCCTAAAACGGTAATCTTCAGCGGCGGGCATTTCATGCATTATTTATTTTGAACCGGAGACGACATAATTTCATCGTACAGTTTCTGACTCTCATGAGTAAGGGCATCGAAATGAATATTCAACAGGGGCAGCAGATCTATCAGCGTGTTGATCCTCCCTTCAGTCTGTAAAAATTTATTGAGTACCACCACCTTCTTTTCCTGGAGGATGCAGTAACCACTTTGAAAAGTACCGCGTTCATACCGGATGATGTATCCGGATTCCGTTACAATTTTTTCAATCTTCGACAATGTGGCCGGGTTAAATTTCATAGTTCATTCTTTTGAGCACCTGCCTGCAACTTGCATGCTTTCATCCGTAAAAACAAAACCAATTCTCCACAGGGTGTGAGAACTTATTTGGAGGTCATCCGCACCACAGGCACAATCATTTCTTCCATGCTGATACCCCCGTGCTGAAAGGTATTGCGGTAATAGTTTACAAAATGATTGTAATTGTTGGGATAGCAAAGAAATATATCTCCTTTTGCAAATATGTAACTGGAGTTTACATTCGGCACCGGTAACCCGGCTTCCCGCGGGTCGCGGAAGGCGAGCACATCTTTTGCCTCGTAATTGAGGTTACGCCCGTGTTTATACCTCAGGTTGGCAGTGGTTTGCTTATCTCCTATTACCTTGGCCGGACTTTTAACCCGGGTGCTGCCATGGTCGGTGGCCACTACCAGGGTTACTTTCTTTCCCTCGAGCTTCTTCAGGGCCTGATGCAGGGGACTATGCTCAAACCAGCTTTTGGTAATGCTGCGGTAACTGGTTTCATCTGCCGCCAGTTCTTTGAGCACTTCCATCTCGGTACGTGCATGACTCAGCATGTCAACAAAGTTATACACGATTACATTGAAATCGTTTTGCATCATGTTGTGGATGTTATCCACCAGTTTTTGTCCGTCCTGATGATTCGTCACTTTCGTGTACGAACAACGAATGTTTCCCTTACCGAGGCGCTTCAGTTGTGCCCGTAAAAACTCTTCTTCGTGTAAATTTTTTCCACCCTCTTCATCATCATTCTTCCATTGGGCCGGAAATGTTTTTTCAATCTCCAAAGGCATCATGCCCGCAAAGATGGCGTTGCGCGCATACTGAGTGGCCGTGGGTAAAATAGAGTAGAAGGTTTGTTCATCCTGCACATGAAAACGCTCACTGAAAATGGGTTCAATAGCTTTCCACTGGTCAAACCTCAGGTTATCAATCAACACAAAAAACAAAGGCACTCCCTCTTCAAGATGCGGTAACACTTTATACTTCATGAGGTTGTTGCTCATGATGGGCCCATCGGTACTTTTAGGCGAAACCCAATCGGCATAATGCCGTGATACAAATTTGAAAAACTCTGTGTTCGCTTCCTGCTTTTGTGTTTCGAGCACTTCCTGCATTTCAGGACTGTCAGATTTCTTCATCTCCAGTTCCCAAAAAACAAGCTTTTTATAAATCTCCATCCACTCGTTGTAATCCGGATTGCTGTTGAGGGCGGCAAACAAACTTGAGAACCCCTGCTGATAGGCGGCTGTTGTTTTTTCTGCTACCAGCCTTTTGTTATCAATCAGCTTTTTTAAACTCAGCAACACCTGGTTCGGATTCACGGGTTTAATCAGATAATCGCTGATCTGACTGCCAATGGCATCATCCATAATATTCTCCGCCTCGTTTTTGGTAATCATCACCACCGGAAGCGTATTTTTCACTTCCTTAATCTGCTGAAGAGTTTGTAATCCGGTGATGCCCGGCATCGATTCATCCAGCAATACCACATCTACAATATTATCCTTCACATATTCCACGGCATCGTATCCGTTGGTGCGGGTTTGCACTTCATACCCTTTGCCTTCCAAAAAAAGGATTTGCGAGTTAAGGCTTTCAATTTCATCATCCACCCAAAGTATTTTGGCTAATTTCATTTGCAGGCGTTTAGATTGTCGAGTGTAAGTTGTGCGCCGGTAAATTTACAGAAGCAAAACCAACCATTCCCGAAATTTATCTTAATGCTTAGTAGCTTTGCTGCTTTTGTAGAACTTTTAACACAACGTCATGGCCTTTCATAAAATCATCAACGATCCGGTGTACGGATTCATCACCATCAACGATCCGTTGATACAGGACATCATCGCACACCCATACTTTCAGCGGTTGCGGCGGATACATCAGATGGCCATGGCACACCTCGTGTATCCGGGCGCGGTTCATACCCGTTTGCATCATGCTCTGGGAGCCTATCACCTGATGCAACTCGCATTGAAGGAATTAATCAGCAAGGGCGTTGAAATAACACCCGAAGAACAACAGGCTGCGCAAATTGCTATCCTGCTGCACGACATCGGCCACGGGCCCTTTTCACATGCGCTGGAATCCATCATGACGAAAGGCATGGCCCATGAGCAATTGTCTATTTTATTAATTGATGAACTGAATCATGAATTCAACGGTAAACTGGAGTTGGCAAAAGAAATCTTCAATAACCGGTATCCGAAAAAATTTTTATATCAGCTCATCAGCGGACAATTAGACGTGGACCGGATGGATTACCTCACACGCGATAGTTTTTTCACCGGGGTTATTGAAGGGGCCATCGGATACGATCGTATCATAAAAATGCTGACGGTACATCAAGGAGAATTGATGGTAGAAGAAAAAGGCATTTATTCTATCGAGAAATTCCTGATTGC
>DPFD01000148.1:575-4836 GCA_003534175.1 Chitinophagaceae bacterium | reverse complement strand
TTTACGCTGGTTAAACCAGCCGGATTCCAGTAACCTGCCGTTGCATCCGAAACGGAACCTACCTGTGCTGAACCCATGGCAAGCCCTCTTGCACCGGCACCAATATTTAAAAATTCGTTTGAGTACTTCCTGAATTGCGCCTGGAGCGCAGCGGGCAATATCATCCCACCCACGAGCAGTAAAATCCCTAGCTTCGGCCGCATGTTGGTTTGTTTAATGGATAGTTTTGGATCAATATCCTGTGAACGACAATTATACATGATAAATTGTTCGCATATCGCCCACAGGGGTTGATTTTCATCAAATTTACAGGTNNTACAGTTAATTTATGATTTACCTAACCCGAAAAGGGAAATCTGTCAGCGACCAAAACGGTAATATGGGGCCAGAGGATGCTCGTGCTTTTTCAGCAAGGTTGGTATCATTTCCATGGCCTGGACAGAGAAGGTAATGCCATTCCCTCCAAACCCAAGTACAAACAGGGTATTTTCGTATTCGGGGGAAGGGCCGATATAGGGTAGCCCGTCTTTGGTTGAACCGAACACCCCGCCCCAGTTAAAATCGGCAATGAACGATATACCGGGCATGATTTTTTGAAGTTTTTTCACTAGCAACCGGCACTTTTTATCTTTTAGAACTTGCTGTTCCTCAGGTGTTTTAACTGCATCATCTTCACCGCCAATTAAAAATCGCCCATCAGCTGTGGTGCGCATGTAGAGGTAAGGTTTAGAGGTGTTCCAGATTAAGGTATCATCCAGCAGCTTTTTTAGCTGAATACCCTGTTCACTCACCGTAGCGTAGGTATAGACTAAGTCGGCTACTTTTTCTTTGAGCATTTCTGTAGCTTCAAATCCGTTGCAATAAATAGCCTTCTTGCATTGTATAGTGTATCCGTCTGCGGTAGTGAGTTTTATCCCATTTTTTACTGAACGGTGTAGCTTGATTTCCGTTTGATCGAACACTTGCAAGCCCCTGTTATAATTGTATTGTATCAGGGCGTGTGCGAGTTGATAGGCATCCATGCTTGCTGCGGAGTCTGAAAGTATCCCTCCGTAACTATTAATGCCATATTTCTTCAAAATGGTGGAAGCATTTATCCAACGCACACCCAGCCGGTGCTTTTGGCGGATAGTGAATTCTTTTTTAAGCTTTTTTTCTGTTGCTGCGGAGTGAGCGTAATACAAGGACTTTTTTCGTTTAAATCCACAATCCAGATTCAATGATTGAACCATTTTTTCCAACCTTCGAATTGCGTCTATTCCTGAACGGTAGCAAAGTACAGCTGCCGGTTCTCCAATCATATCCGCCAGTTCATGCAGGGGTACATCAATTTCATATTGTAGCATGCTTGTAGTAGCTGAAGTGCTTCCACTGGCAATATCCCTCCGATCCACCAGTGTTACTGAATACCCTTCCTGCAGGAGTGCATGGCTGATTAGCGCACCGGTAATTCCTCCTCCAACCACAACAATTTCTGTTCGTATATTTTTTTGAAGAGAAGGATAGCTATGTACCAATCCATTTTTAATTATCCAGAATGATTCGAAAGTTCTGAGGCGCATAGATTTCAATTGATGGCTGGATGGATTCGGCTCCTCCTCAATTTACCGATNNTACGCAGGCCGATATAATTTCCCATTAGAATGTGCCGCATTTCATGCAAATTTGCAGGGTAATATGGAAAAGATTGATTTAATACAGGAACTTACCTGGCGCGGGATGATTCAGGATATCATCCCAGGAACAGAAGAACAGTTGAAAAAAGAGATGACCACAGGATATGTGGGATTTGACCCCACGGCCGACAGTTTGCACATTGGAAGCCTTATTCCCATCATTTTGCTAAAGCACCTGCAACGTGCCGGACATAAACCCCTTGCGCTCATTGGCGGTGCCACGGGTATGGTGGGTGACCCCAGTTTTAAAAGTGAGGAGCGCCACATGCTCGATGAAGCCACCCTCAACACCAATCTGGCGAGCATCCGCAAACAACTGGAGCAGTTCCTGGATTTTAACCCCTCACTGCCCAATGCGGCTGAAATTGTAAACAATTACGATTGGTTCAAGGGGATTTCATTTTTGGATTTTATCCGGGATGTAGGCAAGCACATTACCGTGAACTATATGATGCAAAAAGACAGTGTGAAAAAAAGACTGGAGGGCCAGTCTGGAATGTCTTTTACAGAGTTCAGTTATCAGTTGATACAGGGGTATGATTTTTACTGGCTATACAATCAAAGAAACTGTAAGCTGCAAATGGGTGGCAGTGATCAGTGGGGAAATATTGTAACCGGCACCGAACTCGTCCGCAGAAAAGCGGGCGGCTCAGCGTTTGCGTTAACGTGCCCGCTCCTGAAAAAAGCCGATGGAGGAAAATTTGGAAAAACCGAAACCGGCAATGTGTGGCTGGATGCAAATCGTACCACACCCTATCAGTTTTATCAGTTCTGGCTGAATGCGTCAGATACCGACGCTGAAAGTTGGATCAAAATTTTTACCTTTTTACCGGAGGCGGAAATACACACAATCATTGAACAACACCGTGCACAGGAATCGTTGCGATTGTTGCAGAAGAAACTGGCAGAAGAAGTGACACGTTTTGTACACGGTGAGGAGGCGCTGCAGCAGGCACTGGCTACCACACAGCAACTGTTTGGCAAAGCTGATAAACCTGTACATGAATTATCGGAAGATGATTTGCGTTCCATTGAAGGCATTATGCATGCTGCATTTCCTGCCGGAGGTTTACAGCAGGGTGTTGATATCATCAGCCTCGTGGCCGATACCGGCATTTTTCCCAGCCGGGGAGAAGCAAGGAAAATGATACAAAACGGAGGGCTCAGCATCAACCGGAATAAAATTCAGGACCCGCAGCTACTCATCGATTCAAGCTGGTTGTTGCATGAGAAATTTTTGCTGGTACAGAAAGGGAAAAAACAGTTTTTCCTGATTGAGATACAGGGGTAGGTTCAAAAAAAACTGCCTGAAACATCAGGCAGCCATAGAGAAACTATTAAAAACGGGTATAGCCGGGTTTGATTATTCCACGTGTACTTTTTTATCGATAACAGCCCCTTTAAATACCTCAGGCAAAAATTGCCTTTCTTTCACCAGGTAACCGTTGCCTTTTTCACAAAAATGTACTTTCAGGTTTTCAATGCTGATGGGGTTACCATCGGGAATATCTGCAATGTTGCTGTGGCGGATGTCATGCCCGTCAACCATAATCACCAGTCCGCTGCCAATGGCTTCCATGCGGTTGCCTTCAGTAATAAGCATTCCGGTATCTTCTCCCAGTCCTACACCAATGCACGACGGATTCGATGCTACTGCCTGTGCCAGCCGGCCAAAACGTCCGCGTTTCTCAAAATGAGAATCGAAGATGACATCTTTCATAAACGAGAGCCCGGTAGTGATTTTTACCTCACCTTTCAGGTGTGCGCGGGTGGCCTTACCTTCATAAATCATGGTATTGCTCATGGCCATGGCTCCTGCTGAGGTGCCCGCCACCAGAAATCCTTCTTCATTTCTGTACCGGTTGATGATGATGTTGAATGCCTCCGTGCCCCCAAAGGTGCTTGTCAGCCGCATCTGATTGCCGCCACTGAACATAACAGCATCGCATACACGTAAACGCTCAAGATACTCCGGTTCGTTTACATCTGTACGGTTACGGATATTCATCACTCCAACATTATCACAGCCAATTTTATGAAATGCACTCAGATAATTCTCACCCACTTCAACCGGAATCATACTGGCCGTGGTGATTACTTCTATACGGGAGGCGGTTCCGTTTACCTCTTCCACAATCCTGCGCAGGATGCCCAGTTCAAAGAAATTAAGGTTGTTCCGGTGAATCTCTCCTTTTTCAAGGTCGGTACCTTTGTCTTCCGCTCCGCCAATAGCCAGCAGTTTTCCTTTAGCAATTTGCATTAAACCTTTTTTGTGGTTAACGCAAAAATAACATAAATCGTGTGGTAGATAAAAGCGGGAATTATACAGTAATGTGAATTTCTGCTGTTCCCATTTTCATTATTCTGAAATTATTTTTCATCCGCTTGTTAAAAAAAATTAATTTCCGCAACTGTTTAACCAAAAAACTGTTGATGAAGATTAAAGATATACGCGCCTTGAGAGGGCCGAATTACTGGAGCATACGCCGCCCGAAGCTGATTCAGATGACCATTGACCTGGAGGAAATGGAACAAAAACCCAGCAATACCCTGCCCGGTTTTCGTGAAAGATTGGAGCAACTTAT
>DPFD01000148.1:0-556 GCA_003534175.1 Chitinophagaceae bacterium | reverse complement strand
CCGCTGTAGTGAGGGAGTGCCCGGCGGTTTTTTTCAACGGGTAGACGAAGGAACCTGGATGGGACATGTTATTGAGCATGTGGCCCTGGAATTGCAGACACTTGCCGGTATGGATACCGGTTTTGGAAGAACGCGCGGTACCGGAAACCCCGGGGAGTACCATGTGGTGTTCGATTATGTTGAAGAAGAAGCCGGTATCCGGGCGGCACGCATGGCGGTGGAAACCGTTCAGTCTATCATTGACCAGCGTGAAGTATCACTCGAACCCTTTATTCAGGAGTTACGTGAAATACGGGAAAACACCCGGCTGGGGCCCTCTACCGGTTGCATTGTAGATGAAGCAGCCAAACGAGGCATTCCCTACATCCGCCTCAATAAATACAGCCTGGTGCAGTTGGGATATGGCGTCAATCAAAAACGCATCCGGGCCACCATTGCCAGTACCACCAGCAGCATTGCGGTGGATATTGCCGGCGATAAGGAAGACACCAAAGATTTACTGGAAGCCGCCCAGATTCCGGTTCCCACAGGAAAAATTGTGCGGGATGAGGATGGG
>DPFD01000070.1 GCA_003534175.1 Chitinophagaceae bacterium | reverse complement strand
TGGGGCCATCTTTAGGAACCGCTCCTTCGGGAACGTGAATGTGTGCTACCTTAGATTGGAAAAGTTTTTCGTCTATGCCCAGTTTTTGCGCATTGGCGTGCAACCAGGTTAATGCGGTGCTGGCACTTTCCTTCATTACATTGCCCAGGTTTCCGGTTAATTTCAATTCCCCTTTTCCTTCTACCAGTTGAGATTCTATAAAGAGGATATCTCCACCGGTGTACGTCCAGGCCAAACCTACCGCCACTCCGGGGATACTCGCCATTTTATAGGTTTCGGAAGTGTACCGGGGTTTCTTCAGGATTTTTTCGATATCCGGAGCGGTTAAGGTAGCCTTGAGTTTTCCATTCAACACTATTTCCTTTGCCTGATAACGCATGATGGCCGCGAGCTGCCGGTCGAGTTCACGCACACCACTTTCATTGGTGTACTCTGCAATTACTTTTTGAATGACCGCATCATTCATTTTAAATGCATTCTTTTTTAATCCATGCATTTCCATTTCCTTCGGGATAAGGTGTTGTTTGGCTATTTCCACTTTTTCTTCCACGGCATAACCGGTGAGTTCAATAATTTCAAGACGGTCGCGCAGGGCCGGCTGAATATTGCTGATAGAGTTGGCCGTAGCAATAAACAGCACTTTACTAAGGTCGTACTCCATCTCCAGGTAATTATCGTAGAACGAATTGTTTTGTTCCGGATCAAGCACCTCCAGCAGTGCGGATGATGGATCTCCTCTGTGGTCGCTGCCCACTTTATCAATTTCATCCAGTATCATCACCGGATTTCCGGATTGCGTTTTACGGATTGATTGTATGATACGTCCGGGCATGGCACCGATATAGGTTTTTCTGTGGCCGCGAATTTCACTTTCATCGTGCAGGCCACCCAGGCTCACGCGTACATACTTGCGGTTGATGGCGCTGGCAATACTTTTCCCAAGACTTGTTTTACCAATTCCGGGAGGGCCTACAAAACAAAGGATAGGGCTTTTCATATCGCCCTTCAGTTTTAATACCGCCAGATATTCCAGGATACGTTCTTTAATTTTATCCATGCCATAATGATCCTTATCGAGAATCTTTTTCGCCTTCTTTAAATCATACAAATCTTCGGTATAGGATTCCCAGGGCAGGTCGAGCATCAGGTCGAGGTGATTAAACACTACAGAATAATCAGGGGTGGAGGGATGCATTCTTTCCAGGCGTTCAATTCCTTTATGGAACATGTCATGTGCTGCTTTCGGCCACTTTTTCTGTTCAGCACGTTTCAGCATTTCTTTCACTTCGGCCACATTATCTCCACCCAGTTCATCTTTAATGGCTTTCAGTTGTTGCTGCAGAAAATATTCGCGTTGTTGTTTATCGAGTTCAGCTCGTGTTTTGTTCGTTACCTTGTTTTTCAGTTCGGCATACTGAAGTTCCGTTTGCATTAAATTCAACAGCAGTTCAGCGCGGGCTTTAATACTATCGGTTTCGAGTAACTGCTGTTTTAGTTGCAGTTCTGCATGCAGGTTGCTGCCCACAAAGTGAATCAGGAAAACGGGATTTTCAATATTTTTCAGGATGATTGCTGCCTCGCTGGGAAGGTTAGGGGA
Source organism: Chitinophagaceae bacterium (assembly GCA_003534175.1). Classification (GTDB taxonomy): domain Bacteria; phylum Bacteroidota; class Bacteroidia; order Chitinophagales; family Chitinophagaceae; genus Ferruginibacter. Next base: position 1,577 of record DPFD01000070.1, on the reverse strand, counting down.
TAGTCCTACAATTTGCCCGGCCAGATCTTTAATACTCCCGATCATGGCAGTAAAATCTGAATCATCCTTAGGCACATCCTCATTGAGCAAAATAAATTTTGCCTTGAAATACGGGTCTTCCTCCGTGATGGATTCAATCTGTATTCTGCGTTTGCCCTGGATAATGATGGTAGTGCCACCATCGGGCATTTTTATGAGTTTTACAATTTTTGCCAGCGTCCCAATTTTCTGGAGATCGGCTGGTGCTGGTTCTTCAATATTACTGTCTTTTTGCGCTACCACACCTATCAATTTGTCAGCCTTGTAAGCATCGGTTACCGCTTTAATACTCTTATCCCTGCCTACCGTAATGGGGATGACCACACCCGGAAAGAGCACGGTATTGCGCAGGGGCAACAAGGGTAAAACCGGTGGAACGTCTTGTAAATCGTCGCTTCCGTCTTCATCTTCATTCAGGGGAATGATGGGCATAAACTCTAATTCTTCTTCTGACGGGTTCATCAAATATTTTTTAATCATAATCTTTATTGTCGTGAGTCAATTTGTCAAATTTAACTGTAATTGAATGAATTATCAGTTACCATGGTAAGTGTCAACTTTAATGCCATAAAAATTTTTGGCAGTGTACTTTCCAAGTGAGCGCGTACTTTTGCTGCAAATGGATATCCCACTGCAGGAAGAAGAATTAAGCATTTTAAAAAGTATTGCTGCTGCCGGTGAGGCATTGAACACACGGGTGTATCTGATTGGAGGTTTCGTGCGCGATAAAATAATGCAGCGTGCCACCAAGGATATGGATGTGGTGTGTTTGGGAGATGGGATTGCACTCGCCCATCAGGTAGCCAAACAACACGGGGATGTGCCAGTAAGTTTCTTTAAGAATTTTGGTACCGCTCAGTTGTATATCGGAGAGGTGCAGATTGAATTCGTTGGGGCGAGGAAGGAAAGTTACCGAAGCAACAGCCGCAAACCTGATGTGGTGCCCGGCACCCTGGAAGATGATCAGTACCGGAGAGATTTTACCATCAACGCCATGGCCATCGGATTAAACGCGGATGATTTCGGCAAATGCATTGATCCTTTTAACGGCCGGGAAGATATCCTCCAAAAAAGACTGGTAACACCCCTCGATCCGGATACCACTTTCAGTGATGATCCCCTGCGCATGATGCGCGCTATACGTTTTGCATCGCAACTTCATTTCAATATTGATCCGGTTACTTTCGAGGCCATCCGGCGCAATGCCCATCGCATTAATATAGTAAGCGGCGAAAGAATAGCCGATGAACTAAACAAGATTTTATTATCGGACAAACCTTCCATAGGTTTTCATCTGCTGTATGAATCCGGACTGCTGAAGATTATTTTCCCGCAAATGGTGGATTTGGCCGGTGCGGAATATATTGACGGAAAAGGTCACAAGGATAACTTTTATCATACGCTGGAAGTAGTGGATAATATTTCCAGAAACACCGATGATCTTTGGCTGCGCTGGGCCGCTGTGTTACATGATATTGGCAAACCACCCACAAAAAAGTTTGAAGAAGGAACCGGTTTTACTTTTCACGGACATGAAG
>DPFD01000080.1:17855-23869 GCA_003534175.1 Chitinophagaceae bacterium | reverse complement strand
CAATCCGGCCCCCATCGCGCCGCAATGTGCAATAAAGTAAGCCTGATTGATGTTGCCTACACCTCCCATCAAATCAATGGCAAGAAAAATAACCGTCAGTATCCAGATCGGAATCCCGCCGCGGATCATCGGAAAAATCCGGAAGCTAGGATTGAGCACCGTAGCAGCTACAGCTACCGCAATCACCCCGGTGTTGGCGCCCATCATACCGGTAAAGGCACCGGCAGGTTGGAGCGATGCAATGAAACTGTACGAGGCTAGGTATAAGAGTCCGCCCGCGAAACCGCCATATAAAAAAACCGGAATCAGTTTGCCGTATCCTGCTACCTCCCTCAAAATATATCCAAAAGTAAAAAGCCACACCATATTGGTGATGAGCCGTATCAGTGTTGCACCGGTTTCAGTGAACATGTAGGAAAGCAATGTCCACGGCCGTGATATAAACACAGAGGCGTCGGCCGGAAGATGAAACCAGGGTACAATTTCAGTGTAAAAGTCGTTCGATGTTTCAGGAGTAAACGTGTACATCAAACGAATGGTTACCATCAGCATAAAAACCACCACATGTATTACAAGCAGTGAGATCAGCTCACCATTTTCATACACCAGCGGCATCCTGGATCGTTTGCGCCTGTAATCACTATAACGGTCTGTTTCTCCCATACAATGGAACAAATTTAAAATGAACGACGGTTTTGTTGACGATGCCAGTAATAGGCTATCGCAAGACCCACGAGCGCCCCGCCCACATGCGCAAAGTGTGCAATATTATCCCCTGGCACTTTCGATATGCCTCCAAACACATCCAGCGCAATAATACCCATGATGGCAAACTTTGCTTTAATGGGAAACGGAATGGGCATGATAAACATCCGGGTATTCGGAAATAATAATCCATACGCCGCCAACACCCCCATGATGGCTCCCGACGCACCAACGGTTACGTTTAAACGAAGTAATTCCTGGTAGGCATCGTATTCGCTGCTGAGCAGTTCCAGCTTATCAATGGCCGAATAATCATACGCGTAATTGGCAAGTTGGGTTAATCCCGCGCCCACACCGCAGATCAGATAAAAAGTTATGAATCTCTTCGAACCCCAGTACGTTTCCATGGTACTGCCAAACATCCAGAGGGCAAACATGTTGAAAAACAAATGAAAGAAGCCGCCATGCATAAACATGGAGGTGAAAATCTGATACACACGAAATTCTTCGGAACGGTAATGGTGGAGAGCTCCGTAATCATATATCCAACCCTCATTACCCGCACTCAATGCAGCTTGAGCAAAATATACCAGCGCATTTATTATCAGCAGGTTTAATACAACGGGCGTTCTCTGAAATCCAAATCCATTCATCATGCAGCAAAGTTAACGGATTAAGGTGAGCAGGGCCACTTGTTCAATGTGGTGTGTATGAGGGAACATATCTACCGGGCGCACTTTTTCCACGCGGTATTTTTCACTCAGCAACGCCAGGTCCCTCGCCTGTGTGGCAGTATTGCAACTTACATACACTATTTTGGGCGCTTCCATATCCAGCAGCTTGCGTACCAGCTTTTCGTGCATCCCTGCCCGTGGCGGATCGGTGATTACCACATCCGGTTTTCCATGGGTTTCAAAGAAGGCATCATTGCAGATATCAATCACATCACCGGCAAAGAACTCGGCATGGCTTACCTGATTGAGCGCTGCATTTTTTTTAGCATCTTCCACCGCTTCTTCCACCACATCCACTCCAATGATTTTCTTTGCCAGCGGACTCATAAATATTCCGATACTGCCGGTGCCACAATACAAATCGTACAATATTTCATTGCCTGTTAAACCCGCAAAATCGCGCGCAACGGTATATAGTTTTTCTGCCTGCAGCGTATTGGTTTGAAAAAACGATTTCGGACTGATGATAAACTGAAAATCGCCGAGCTTTTCGGTTACGTACCCTTTTCCAAAGTACACCACCGGTGTAAGGTCGTACAGCGTATCATTCCATTTCGGATTGATGGTGTACAACAGGGTAGTAATACCAGGCACCTCCTTCAGTAAGTGATCCAGCAGGGGTTGCAAGGCCGCATCTTCATGATGCACACATAGATTCACCATGGTTTCACCGGTGGTACAATGCCGGATGATTACATTTCTAAGCCAGCCGGTATGTGCCTTGATGTCGTAAAAGTTCAGTTCATTTGCCAGCGCGTAATTCCGCAAGGTGTTCCGGATGCGGTTGTTGATGTCGTCCATGAGCCAGCAAGTATCAATATCAATTACCTTGTCAAATATTCTTGGCACATGANNCCAGCGCGTTCTGCGGTGGAATGTCTTCTGCAGAGGCAATCTCCTCATCCGTCAGGTATCGTTTGTTGCTGAATGTGAATTCAAGTTTATTGCGGTAATGGCGTGTTTGCTCACTGCCACAAATCGGCAGCCATTCCCCGGCTTCAATCCTGCCGATCCGCTGCAGNNCAGCCTCCTGTTGTTTGTATTCGAGTTGTTTTTCGTATGGCAGCATTTGCCATTTACATCCGCCACACACTCCGAAGTGTATACAGAATGGGTCAACCCGATGAGGCGAAGGTTCAATTATTTGCAGTACCCGGGCTTCTGCCCAGTCCTTTTTTACTTTCGTGAAGCGAAGGTTCACCACATCTCCCGGAATGGCTCCGGAAATAAAAATGACTTTACCATCTATCCGCGCAAGCGATTTGCCTTCAGCGGCATAACCGGAAACCTCTATGTTCTCCAGTGTGCTATATTTGTTTTTTCTGGCCACAAAAGCGAAATTAGCTATTCCTTACTGTTAACGAATTGCAATTTTAAACGGGATACCCGGAATGTAGTTTTCATTACCGGCCTATTTGAATAAATTTGTTGCCACTTCAACACACCATATGAGAAATTGTTTTACGCTGCTGCTGCTTATTGGGTCTCTTACTGCCACCGCTCAGTTTAAGGTTACACTCACCGCCCCGCAATATGCATCGGGCACGGCCTACCTTACCTATCACTGGGGTAAAAGTTTGAATATTGCCGACAGTGCCGAGGTGAATGCAAACGGCGTGGCTGTTTTTGAAGGAGAGAAAAGTCTACCCGGAGGCATTTACTCTGTTGTGTTTCCCGGTAAAAGGCTCACTGCCGATTTTTTTATAGACCAGGAACAAACCATCAGCATTACGGCAAACGATACCCTGAAACTGATGGATATGGTGGTTACCGGTTCTCCGGAAAACGATTTGTTTAAAAAATACCAGCAATACACTGCTGAAAAAGGCGGCCAACTGCAAAGGGCAAGAAACAGTTACAATGCCTCTAAAACCAAAGAAGATTCACTGAAACATGAGGCTACATTTTCACAGCTCAATAAAGAACTGGCCGATTACCGAAACAGCATTGCCACCGAACACCCGGAGTCTATGCTGGCCTCCATGCTGAATGCCATGAAGGAACCCACCATCCCCATCCGTCAGCCCCTTACCCGCGAAGACTCTATCACCAACTACAATTATTACAAAGAACATTACTGGGATGGAATTACGTTTATGGATGACCGTGTGGTTCGTACCCCTTTCTTCATCCCTAAGTTTGAAAGGTATTACCGTGAAGTAATGCATCAGGCGCCCGACAGCATCATTCAGGATATAGATTACAAACTGTTACTAGCACGTTCCGCCCCCGAGCTGTATAAATTCATGCTCAACTGGCTTACTGATGAATATATTAATCCCAAGTACATGGGACAGGATGCCATTTTTGTGCATCTGTTCAACAAATNNTTTAACGCCATGGCTGAATGAAAAGCAGATGGAAACCATCACCCGCCGTGCCTATATGCAGATGTCGAACCTCGTGGGCGAGAAGGCCGCCAATCTCAACCTGGTAGATTCAACCGGAAAATTAAAGCCGTTATATGATGTGAAGGGAGACTATACCATAGTGATTTTCTGGGATCCCAATTGCGGTCATTGCAAACAGGAAGTTCCCAGAATTGATTCTATTTACAAAGCATCGTGGAAGCAGAAAAATGTGAAGCTCTACGCGGTATTGTCTGATGACCATAAAAAAGAATGGGTGAACTTTATTAAGAAGCACGAACTGAATGAATGGACACACGTGTATCAAACCAAGGAAATGGAAGAAAAAGAAAAAGCACAGAAAGTAGCCGGTTTCCGACAGTTGTACGACGTCATTCAAACTCCAACAATATACTTACTCGATAAGGAGAAACGGATTGTAGGGAAAAAGCTCACCCTCGAACAAATCAACGATCTCCTGGAAGTTAAGTGGAAGAACGATAACAAATAATATATTATTGCTGCATGAAGTATCTATGTATCGGATGGATGTGCGTATTACTAAGTTATAACGGTAACGCACAAACGGTAATTTCTTACGGGAAACACAAAGTACAGAAGAGCGAACTCACGCAGGCGTATAATAAGAACCGCACTCAGGGCGAAGGCGATATTTCTCTGAATGATTATCTGCGCTTGTATGCCGATTTTAAGCTGAAAGTGCAGGCCGCCAAAGACATCCGCCTGGATACACTGCAATCCATCCGCCAGGATGTGCAAAATTTCCGCACACAGATGGTGGAGCAATACATGACGGATAAAGCCTCCGCCGACCAGTTGCTGGAAGAAGCAGTACTGCGCAGCGCGACGGATAAACAGATTGCATACTTTTTTACTCCGAGAAATTCGGGTAGCGACAGCACAGCGTCCTACAGCGTAATGCAAAAAGTGTACAGCGCATTGGTTTCAGGCCGTACCGATTACGATAATATGGCTATTCATGCCACCACTCCAATCGCAAAGGTTTCTTTTATAGATGCCGGTTTTGTTACAGTATTCAGCCTGCCCTACGCGTTGGAAAATGTAGTATACGCCCTGCGCCCGGGCGAAATATCCAAACCCTTTAGCACTGCCTCCGGCTATCATATCATTAAGGTATTGGAAGAGAGGCCCCACATCGGTGAATGGAAGATTGCGCAAATACTGGTTGCGTTACCCGAATCGCCCGACGATCAGCAGGTACAACAGGCTGCCACAAAATCAGACAGCCTCTACCAACGCATTTTAAAAGGCGATGACTTCGGACAACTCGCCAAACAATTCAGCGACGATAAATTCAGCTTCTCCACCTTCGGTGAACTACCACCGTTCAGTACCGGAAAATTTGCGCCGGATTTTGAAGCACAGGTGCTCAAACTCACACAAGACGGCATGGTTTCAGCTCCGTTCAGATCATCAATGGGTTTTCATATCCTGAAAAGAATAAGCCACGTATCTCCGCAGGATGTAAAACCGGAAATCCGGAAACAACAGTTGCACGATAAGCTGATGAAAGACAACCGGATGAACATCTCCCGGAATATTTTCAATAAGCATATAGAAAAATTAACCGGTTTTCGTTTAACCCATACCGTTAAGGAGGATGTATTGATGGCTATGGCCGACAGTGTAAAAGGTAAAACCGAATTATCTCTCACCACGTCATTTCCGGATAGCAAAAAACCTGTGGCACGGTTTAAAGACCGTACCCTAACGGTGAGCGACTGGCTGGCCTTTGTTCAGCAGTTCTCTACCAATTACAATCTGTTTAAAGGAGAAAGCAACGCGGTACTTTGGGAGAAGTTTAAAGAATCCTCTGTCAGAAATTATTACAAAGATCATCTGGAAAAGTATGACGCTGATTTTCGTTTTCAGATGCAGGAGTTTCTGGAAGGAAATATGCTGTTTGAAGTGATGGAACGCAATGTATGGGGAAAGGCAGTGAACGATTCAGCCGGACTGGAACAACTGTATGCAAAGCAGCCTGAAAAATACCGGTGGGAAGCCAGTGCGGATATGATCCTTTTTCATGTGACCGATTTAAACGAGGCAGAAACCATCTCTAAAAAAATACTCAACCGCATCTCCCGCGAAGTAATAGAAAGTGAACATCCGTATATATTAACCGACAGTGGCCGTTTTGAAACCGACCAGTTGTTCGATCCTGCTTTTACTCCTGCACCCCATA
>DPFD01000080.1:15528-17850 GCA_003534175.1 Chitinophagaceae bacterium | reverse complement strand
TTTAAAGTGCAACCCGATGGTACGGTTACTTTTGTATATATCGTGGGTCTGCATCCGGGTGGAGCGCAAAAATCATTTGCAGAAGCACGCGGACTCGTCATCAACGATTATCAGGATATTCTCGAAGCTCAGTGGCTGGATGCGCTTCGGAAAAAATATCCCGTGCGCCTGAATGAATCGGCATTGAAGTAGACATAAAAAAACAGCCTGTGGGTGAACAGGCTGCTTCATTCGATGAGAAAAGAATCAGTTTAACTTAAACCGAAAACCGGCGTAGAACATCCTTTCCTGTAACGGCCCCCAGATCATCGAGGCATCAAAATATTCTGAAAAAGGCTGGTCAGCCGCAATGATGGCACGACGCTGTAAAAAGTTTCCGAGGTTTTCTCCACCTACATATATTTCAAAACCATACTTGGGAATAATCATTTTAGATACCTGCGCATTCATGGTTACATACGAAGGTGATTCATCGCGAAAACGATACATCTCGGGGTTCGATTCGGTGGAAGGTAGTCGCTTGGATCCGGTAAAATTCACGGTGTAATCAAACTTCCAGCTTTTATACTCATATCCAACGTTTACAAAAGCACGGTGAACAGCGGTGAGGGGTTTTTGCAACAGGCTGTTACCATAGGTAGTTTTTACATCGAACCAGCGATAGGCCCAGCGGGTTTCCAGGTTTTTAATCGGAGACATGTTGAACTCCACCTGCAGGCTGTTGGAATATGATTTACCATCGAGGTTGTAGAATCGCAGTTTACGCGCATCTTCCATATCCACCACCACCTGGTTTACAAAATCGTTTCGGTAGAAATCAATGCCCACCGAAGCGGTACGTCCGAATAGTTTCAGCTGCTGATCAATGCTGATGCCCTTGTTCCAGGATACTTCTGCATCCAGGCCATAAGCCTTGCCGTTTTCAGGAGCTACAATTTCAATGATTCTTGAACTGGCCAGTGTGGCCATATTTTCTGCAAAGATGTTGGCCGTTCTTTGTCCGCGCCCACCGCTGATGCGTATAGTCGTTCCCGTGATGGGCTCAAATCTTACATTCAGCCTGGGGGTTACTGCCCAACCGTAGAGGTTATTTTTGTCGGCCCGTAAACCTGCCACCAATGTAAACTTTTCATTGGGCGTAAAAGCGTATTCAAAAAATCCGCCTGCGGCTGTTTCATTCCGGTTGAAAGGCTGTAAGCGGAAACGCTCTTTATACTCATCACTCGTTAAACTCAACCCTGTTTTAAATACGTGCTTCGAGTTGAAAAGGATATCCTGGTAAATGAGGTTGCTGTAAAAGTTATATTGTTTGGCGATGTAAGGAGTAATACCGAAATACGCATCCTGATTATGTTCAAAGGCTGAAACCTGTAAACCGATGCTTCGATATTTTTTATTCGGGAACACATAACCCAGCTTACCAAAAATTTCGTATCGGTCATTTTCTATCACCACTCCATAGCGCTCAGTAGTGAGCTTGTCTTTTGCGTTGAAGCCGGTTGCACCACCCGTTTTCCGGTCTGATAAATATTTCACTCCAATCTGTGCTTCCAGCCCCTGATGATTTTCGTAATACCAGCGGTTCATCAGCGTAAAAAGATTCCCATTGGGCTGGTCGCGGAATCCATCTTTATTAAAATCCATTTGATTATAGAACGAGGCATTGTGGATCAGCAATCCGGTGTGCCAGCGTGCTCCAACCTGTTTGGCCATGGTAAGGTTGAGGTCTGTTTTACCCTGACTGTTTACATAGCCGTTGGCATAAAGATGTTCGCTGTTGTGTGGTTTTTTCAGTTCAATGTTGATTTGTCCGGCAATGCTTTCAAATCCGTTTACCACTGAGCCGGTTCCTTTGCTGAGCTGAATGTTTTCAATCCACGGACCGGGAATAAACAACAATCCGTACGCCGTAGCAAGCCCCCGGGGTCCGGGCATATTCTCTACCGTAAGCTGCGAGTAAATACCGGCAAGCCCCAGCAGTTGAATTTGTTTTGAACCACTAACCGCATCGCTGTAGGACACATCCACTGAGGGGTTGGTTTCAAAACTTTCACTCAAATTGCAACAAGCCGCTTTCATCAGCTCCTTGGAAGTGAGGATTTCAGTTCTCACCGGGTTGAACTTGTTGATATAACGGCTACGGGTAGTTGCAGTTACCTGAACGGCATTCAGCATGTTGTTGCTGCCCAGGATAATCTGAATGTCGTTCATATTGGTGACGGTTAGTGTATCGGGCGTATAGCCTGCATAGCTGATGATCAGCCGGTCGTCGGGTTCATCGGGCTGGATGGTGAATACGCCGTTTTTGTCGGATACGGTGCC
>DPFD01000080.1:5063-15502 GCA_003534175.1 Chitinophagaceae bacterium | reverse complement strand
TTGTCTTCCGATAATACAATACCATGGATACTGGTTTGAGCATCCTCATGGTTAAGGGATTCTCTGTACAAACAACAATCTGGCAGGGCTTCGTATGTGGCGTCTTCGGCACGATACTTTTCCGTATCATGTCCGGCCACAGCAATAGCCTGCTGAATTGAATCAGACGAGGTTTGGGATATATCAAAAGTGAAGGTGAGGCGGTGCGTTTTCAAATCCCACCGGGCGGTGGCGGCACCGGCCTGTTTGGCGGTTTTTTCAATGCGTTGTTTGCACATGCCACAGGCACCGTTCACCTCAAAGGTAGATTGTTGAAGAGATTGTGCCGACAGCAATTGAGCCGTTAGCACGAATAGAGCGGAGAGTAGGGTCCGCAAAAAAATATGTTTCATATTGAATAGCGATTATTTAAGTTGAATAAACAGGTTTCTGTTGATTCATCCTAAATGCGCCATACGCGGTGGAGAAGATATAAGGGCTGTCCGAAACTTCCGGTGGATTGGACTAAGTCGGGATAATCTTCAAAACTTACCGGAGGAGGAGAGACTTTAAATGAAAGGTGTGTACAGCTCAGGGCCTCGCAACACAGTTTGAAAAATTCAAATGTTTTTGAATTTGTGGCATCATCCAGTGAGGCCTGTACTTCCAGTTCACTGCAGCAGGCAACGGGATCTTCGTCGGTATTGCAGTTTTCAGTGGGAATCAGTTCAATGCTGCTGAGTTCACCGCAACAGTAGTTGAAATGCAAAGTCATTCCGGAAACGGAAAAACTGTACATGCCCAACAATAATATAATGAGGAACTTTTTCACCGAGGGCAAAGTTACGCCTGAAACGTTTAATTCCTAACCTCCGGACTATGAATATTGTTAAAACAAAAAAACCGCAACGTAGAGCTGCGGTTCTGAATGAAAGGTATCCGGTAAACGATTACAGAGAACCGTTGAGTTTCTCGAACTGTTCAGCGGACAAGGTTTTTTGTATGGTTTCCAGTTTTTGGAGCTGCAGCTTTTTAATTTCATCGTCGTTAGAGGCTGATTTTTCCAGCTGTTGGTCAATGGCGGTAAGGGTTGATTTGAGCTCTTCCATCTGAGCGTCAGACAATTCCACACGCTTCATGATATCCTCATAAGTAAGCACCGCCAGTTTTTGGTCGGTAGGTTTTCGATTATGGTCAGCAGCCTTCAGTTCTCCCTTATCCTGTTCATCAAATACAACCTGTTGTTCAGGAGTGAGGATGCTGCGGATTTTTTCGAGACGATACATTTTCATTTTTTGTTCCATCTGAGCCTGCTTGTCCGGAGTGCGCTCAGAACTATTCATACGATTGGCAATTTCTTCATCAATTTTGCGAATATGTGCTTTTTGCTCATCGGTTAACTTCAGTGCAGCAGGAAATTCATCTGCCTCATTAATGGTTGTTACCACAGGAGCAGCTTTTTTAGTGTTGGTGCCTTTGTTTTGTGCAAGCGCAGGAGATGCAAGTGCCACCGCAAAGCATAAAATCATCAGTTTTTTCATATAATCCGGTTTAGACGTGTAATGCATTAAATTGTGACAATAAATGTAAGGATTTTTTAAAAACGAACCGTGGAAAACATCTAAAAGGGTAGAATTTCATTGTAATCTGTAAAAAACAACATCGCATGTTACTACCAGACATCAGGATTTCGGCCGTCCAAACCAATTTAATTTGGGAGAACCGGGACGCCAATTTAAAAATGCTTGAAAATAAAATAGTTGCGTTGCGCGGGCAAACAGACATTGTGGTACTCCCCGAAATGTTTACCACGGGTTTTAGCATGAATCCGGCGACGCTGAGCGAACCCCTGGAGGGAAGAACCATGAAGTGGATGAAATGCGTGGCGGCTGAAAACAGGGTGGTGCTTACCGGCAGCCTGATGATTGAAGATGAGGGCACTTATTTCAACCGGCTGATCTGGATGTTGCCCGACGGTAATTATGGGGAATATAATAAAAGGCATCTGTTCGGTTTTGCCGGAGAGCAGTCGTGGTTTACTCCCGGAGAAGCCCGTTTTATAGCTTCGGTGAACCGCTGGAAGATTCAGTTGCAGATATGCTACGACCTCCGTTTTCCGGTGTGGGCAAGGCATTCCTCACCCGAAACTCCCGAATTTGATGTATTGATTTATGTGGCCAACTGGCCCGAAAAACGTAGTACGGCCTGGAAAACGTTGCTGCAGGCAAGAGCAATAGAAAACCAGTGTTATGTGGTGGGCGTAAACCGTGTAGGGAAAGATGGAAACGACATATACCATTCCGGCGATTCCATGATCATTGATCCACTGGGTGAAGTGTTGCAGCACGCTGCCCACGATGAAACCATCCTCACCGAAACCCTTTCTTACGATACCCTGCAGCAATGCAGGCATCAGTTTCCTTTTTTGCGGGATGGAGATGCCTTTATTCGGTTGTAAGGGCCGGAACGAAAGATGCTGTCGGTTACCATCTTCAGTTTATGATCTTCGCGCTTCAGGATAGCGGGATACGATGGCGGAATCTCCCAGTCGGGCAGAATGCCCGTTCCGGTTTTGGGTACGTGGTTGTATTGTACCACCCGGAACAGCGGGAGGGTGAACCTGCTTCGTGTATTCGGTAACGTTACCTGTGGCAGCATTACACCGCTGTTTCCATGCCAGCCTCCGCCCGTTTCTTCTCCTACGAGGGTTACGTTGTGTTGCCCTTTTACGGTATTGGCAAACAGGGTGGCAGCAGAAAAGGTTGGCCCGCCGGTTATCACATATACATTACCGTTATAATGGTTTTTTTTCTTTGGTTTGTACAATCGGCGACTAAAGAATCCCATGTGGTATAACCCGTCTCTTTTTCGGTGTGTGGTAAAAAACAACTGTAGGTTGTTCAGCCAGCGCCCTTTAAAATGCCGGGTATAGGGTTTTAATGTGTTGTCATTTGCATATACGGTATCGGCTACACGAAATGGCTTTTCGCTGATGAATTTGGTGAATAGGGTGGACAATCGGATTTTGCCTCCACGGTTGTTCCGTATATCAATGATGAGGTTTGGCACCTGTTCGCGGCGCAGGGTGCGAAAAGATTTTCTGATAAAAGGAGATAAGTTTCCCCGGTTAAACGTATGGATGGCCATATAGGCATAGGCACCCGTTGAATCAATCGTCATCGAGCGGTATCGCTGGTTGGTAATACGTGGAGGTGGCTGCTTTTTTACTGCCGCTTTTGCCTTCACGGCAGGCGTGGTATCTTTCACCGGAACAAATGCATTTACACTATACCGTGAGTGATTGGGACTTCCTTGGCTGTAGGTAAGCGTATAAGTTTTGGAAGGCCCCAAAATATTTTCGAGATAATAGGGAAAGTTGCTGCTGAGGCGGATGTAATTGAGGTTTTGGGCATATCCGTCTGCAGGAAGATATTCAAAACACCTCCGAATTATCTCTGCCGCAGGGATATCATTGATAGCATGTATTACGGTTCCGTAACGGATTACACTGTCGGGTTGCTGCGAACCGGTAACCACCATGGTATCTCCCCAAACCTTTACATAAAAAGGAAAGGAACCATACCGTTTACCTTTTAAATGTTTTGTAAGGCCTTTGCTCATAGCTGCTGTGGTATGTCCGCAATGCACCTGGTGCAACAGGGGCGACATGATTTTCCAGATGAAATCTTTTTCAGTCATGCTGTCCTGTATCTGCTCCCGGTAATGATTCATATACCACTGCATGCTATCCGCCGGGGTGTACCAATATAAGGAGGGATGTTTTTCTTGCAGTATGCGAGTCATCAAATCATAATCCTGCACCAGTTCCTCCCGGTGAAATTTTTTTTCAGGAACGTAACGGGGTGCGGCACAGGAAGCAAACAATATACAAACTATAAATACGGCGCAACGGATCAACCACATAGTATCCTCAAATATAGGGCACATTCCCCATTGCGGTAGGCTTCGGGTGGTTTTATGGGTATCCATGAAAAAACACTCTTCGGGCATATTAAATTACAGGAAATGATTTTTCACCCGTAAACATACCTCTTATGAAAACAATTCTTTTCCTGCTGTTGATGAGCAATACACTGTATGCACAGTTTTATGTGAGCAGTACCAACACCTTCGAGCCTGAATTTGTGTTGCCGGCACATTTTAATACCATCGATTTAAAACCATACACCGGCGCCGGTGTGGCTTTTGATGCTAACAATCCCTACACTACTATGGTATCCATTAAAGACGAAAGGAACAACGCGTATCAGCTGATTATTCAAACAGGCTTTCTGGGAAATCTTCAATATGCCGGCATGAGTACCAACCTGTGGACGCATTTCAATCATCCCAAAAAAAGCATGTATGGTTTCCGGAATTGCATGAATCGGCTGAACGATTTGTTTTCATTCGCCTCGCCGGCCGAACACTTAACAGGATGTGTACTCAAACGATTAAACGAAGTAACTCACTGACGCATGTGGTTCCAGCCCTGAGCCACCAGTGCGTGTTTGTTTCCGCCTCGGGTAATCAGGTGCATGCCTTCTTCCGGCGGGGTGATGTATCCAATCACGGAGAGGTAAGGATTCTGACGAACGGCTTCAAAATCTTTCTGATCTACCGTAAACAACAGTTCATAATCTTCTCCTCCACTCAGTGCACAGGCTGTGGGGTCAAGTTGTAGCTTATAGGCAAATTCGCGGGCTTCTTCGTTGAACGGAATTTTATCTTCATACAGCACACAGCCCGTACCACTCTGTTTGCAGATGTGCATGATATCACTGCTCAGTCCATCACTTACATCAATCATGGCAGTAGGTTGTATTTGGTTTTCATGAAACCATTGTACAATATCTTTTCTCGCTTCGGGCTTCAACAGCTTGCCCACAATGTAGGCCTGGTTTTCGAGGTCGGGCTGAGCACCGGTTTCAGCAAAAATCTTTTTTTCTCTTTCCAGCAAGGTAAGCCCCAAAAACGCGCCGCCCAGTTCACCGCTCACACAAATCAGCTGATTGGGCTTTGCTCCCTTGCGGGTGATGTACTGATCCGGAGCAACTTCACCGATTGCTGTGACAGAAATGATTAGTCCTTTTTGCGATGAGCTGGTATCGCCTCCCACTAAATCCACACCGTACTGCTCACAGGCCGCATAAATACCGTTGTAGAGTTCGGTGAGCGCCTCCAGGCTAAAGCGGTTGGAGAATCCGATGTTCACCGTAATTTGAGTGGGTGTTGCATTCATAGCGTAGATATCGCTCAAATTCACAATCACACTTTTATAGCCGAGGTGTTTTAAGGGAGTGTACGCTAAATCAAAATGAATACCTTCTATTAGCAAATCAGTGGATATCACGGTCTGCCGCCCAAAATGGTCAATCACCGCAGCGTCATCTCCTACAGAATATACCGTAGAGGCATTGCGGGTTTCGTTGTTGGCGGTTAAATGATCTATTAATCCAAATTCTCCTAAATCTGCAATTTCAGTTCTTTCCATAATGTTATATAAGATAGCTTCTCAATTGTTCGTGTATCAAACCGTTGGTTGCCAGTAAATGGGGTTGATAGGGAGAGTAATGATTTCCGGCATAATCGGTTACTTTACCACCGGCTTCTTCTACTATCAAAAAACCTGCCGAGCTGTCCCACGGTTGCAGGTGGTGTTCAAAAAAACCATCGAAACGCCCCGCTGCCACCCAGCAAAGATCCATCGCTGCTGAACCCAGTCGCCTCACCGGAATGCCCAGCTTAATGAGTTTTTCAAAAACCTGGAGCGGACCATTCGGCGTTTCCAGATACACATACGGGAAACCGGTAACCAAACAACTGTTCAGCACACTGGTTTGTTTACTCACGTGGATGGGTTTGCCGTTCAGGGTGGCGCCTTTTCCTTTTTCTGCCACATACAATTCATTGATGAACGGATTGTACACTGCCCCCATAATCATTTTTTCTTCCTTCTCTAATCCTATACTCACACAACATAACGGTATCCCGTGTGCGAAGTTTACGGTTCCGTCTATCGGATCCACAATCCATTTAAAATCGCTGTCGCTTACGAGCTCACCCGTTTCTTCACTTAATATAAAATGGCTGGGGAAATTATTTTTTATTACTTCAATGATTGCTTTTTCGGCAGCATGATCCGCCTCCGTTACCAGGTTGTTGATACCTTCCTTGTTGGTGACGGTGAAGGTGCCGTTAAAAAAACGGGTCATCTCTTTAGCACCGGCCTCTACAGCGGCCAAAAGCGTGTTCATTGGCATGTAGCAAAGATAATCTTCTAATGAACGCCGTGAGCGAACTCCAACGGAATGATGTGTTTGAATATCAGTGTTTCCTTTTGGCCACGAGACAGATTTAACCTGAATCATTTCATTCTGCCCGTCAACAGTTGTATTTTAGACACAAATTTCAACGTTGGAATTATCCGTAATCATTGTGAATTACAACGTCAGGCATTTTCTGGAGCAGTGCCTGCATACCGTTCAGCGCGCCTGTGAAGGCATACGTGCAGAGATTATTGTAGTGGATAACCAGTCTACCGATGGCAGTGAAGATTACCTGAAATCAAAATTCACAAACATTGATTTTCGATGGAACCAACGCAACACAGGATTTGCCACCGCCAACAATGAAGCACTCGCAACAGCCCTTGGAAAATACATCCTCTTTCTCAACCCCGATACCCTGCTTCCTGAAGATTGTCTGCACCAGTGCCTGGCATTTATGAAACAGGCCGAGCGGCCCGGCGTACTGGGCGTTCGGATGATAGACGGAAGTGGAAGTTTTCTTCCGGAAAGTAAGCGTGGTTTACCTACTGCCATGGCCTCCCTGTACCGGCTGAGTGGCATATCGTATCTCTTCCCCCGTTCACCCCGTTTTGCAGCATATTATGCCGGCCATTTATCGGATAAACAAAACCATGTAGTGGATGTAATTGCCGGAGCATTTATGATGGCAGAGAAAAAAGTACTGGATGCAGCGGGAGGATTTGATACATCCTTTTTTATGTACGGAGAAGATATTGACCTGAGCTATCGCATTCAGCAGGCAGGATATCAGAATTATTATTTTGCCGGAACCACCATCATTCATTTTAAAGGAGAAAGCACCATTAAGTCATCGGCCTATGTGCGGCATTTTTATCATGCTATGAAACTGTTTGTACAAAAGCATTACAAAAACCCTGCTGCCCGCTGGGCGATGTTGCTAGCCGTGCGGGTTGGAGGTTTTCTTTCCTTTTTAAAAAACTCGGTGCAAAGGGCAACGCCGGTATCCACCTCCAAAACCATCCATGCGGCTATGGTTACCTCCGGAGATTACCTTTCTACGCTGGTGCAGTGTATAAAACACTCCACCGTGCCGGTGATGATACACGGCCGGGTGTCGGCTCGCTTTGAGGATAATGCTTTTGCTATTGGTTTTATTGATGATATTCCTCAACTAGTGCAAAAGGGCATTACCCATCTCGTGCTTTCAACTGATGTGCTCACCCTCCGGGAGATGATTGATACGGTGCAGCAGTACAGAAAGCACTGCCGTTTTCTGTTTCACACCGCGGGCAGTTGCAGCATTGTGGGGAGTGATGATAAAAACAGCCGGGGCATGGCCATAGCGGAGGCGTGATGCCGCCGTAAACCATTGTTACCGGATATTGAATGATGGCCGTTCCCGATAGAGATGTATGTTAATTTTTTCAGCCTCCGGTCTTTTAAACAATATTCTTTCTTTAAAATAGTTTAATTTGTACCTGTTTTATGAAAAATGTTATCAGATTATTATCGTTTGTTGCACTGATAGGCTTGCTGGCTGCAGGTTGCGCTTCCTCTAAGAAAGGTGGATGTGGCTGTCCGGGTACCAGGGGCATGTCCGGCTTTTGATGTAGGAATATGAACAATCCAAACAGAGACTTGCTGGTCATTTTCAACCAGGAAATCATGACTCCAAAGGCATTGGAGCAGGAAGTGTCATTACTTCATCAACTCTTGCAGGATGTGGAAAGTGTAGACAATATCGCCTATGCACACGAAATCCTCGATTTAAACCGGTTTAAGCGCATCACGGAGCATCACCGCGTAAAACATTTTTTCCGCATGCGCCGTCAACTTGAAAAACCGTTTGTCTTCCTCAGCAATAAAAATTAACTCAGTTTAAGGATTGCGTTTTTAAGTCCTTCCAGCATGGCGGGTATTTCCTGTGATTTGCAGGTGCCCACACTCAGCCGGTACCAGGCACTGTCAGCTGAAGCACCGAACGCATAAAACGGTACAATCGCCAGTTTGGCTTCGTTTAAGATATAGGCGGTTACCTGATCCTGATTTTCCAGTACCTGGCCATCCGCCGTTTTTTTACCGGCCAAATCCACCTTCATGGTTAAGTAAATTGCCGCTTGGGGCGAGATAGAATCAACAGGCAAGCCTTCCTGCTTCAACTGTTGCAGTCCATCATGGATTTGCCGTAAGCGCTGTTCTATTCTTTTTTTGAATTTTTCAAGATACTCATCCACGGCTACATCATTGCGCAGGAATTTGGCAACGGCTTTTTGTTCTGCCATCGGTGCCCATGATCCTACATGGCTGTTGAGTGAGCGCATTTTTACCATCACCTCCTCTGGTCCCAAGGCCCATCCAACCCGTACACCGGTACTGGCAAAAGACTTGCTGATGCCGTCAATAAATATGGTATAGTTTTTCATCTCACTGCGCAACGATACCGGGTTGTAATGTTGCGTTTCTCCGTAGGTGAGGGTCCAGTATATCTGATCGTAGAGTAAGTAGAGTTTTTTCTCTCCTTCGCCGCGGGTGGCATTTTCAGCAATGATCAGGTCACAGATTTTTTCTAATTCTTCTTTTTTAATGGTAGTACCCGTAGGGTTCAATGGTGAACAAATAGCCACCAGAGCTGCCCCTTTAATATGCGGAGCCAGTTGTGCCGCAGTAGGCATGAAATTGTTTTCAGCGGTAGCTTCCACCGGAACATGCACACCGTGATTAAAGTGTACATAGTGGTTGTTGTTCCAGCTGGGAACAGGATAGATAACCTTATCACCGGGATCTACTACGGAACGATAAGCAGCATATATTAACGGACGCCCTCCGCAGGATATCAGTACTTCCTGTGGCGAAAATTCAATGTTCAGATAGCGTTTGATAAAAGCGGATACCGCTTCCCGTAAGTCAAGCTCACCCTCCGCTGCAGGATACGCCGTTTGTCGGTTTAAATATGCGGTGATGATTTCCTTTTCCAGCATCTCCGGAATCGGGAATATTTCTGGATCAAAATCGCCAATCGTGAAATTGTAAATCTTTTCACCGGAACGCATCTTTTCTTTAATCTTTGCGCCCAGCCGTACAATCTCCGAGGCAATCAGGGTATCTGCAAATGTGCTGAGTTTAAGTGTAGCCATAACCGTTTTTATGCGTTGCGCCATATGGTGCAATCAGGGTAAAATAATACCGGGCATGTCTGGTACCCGGGCGCCCAAAACTACCAATTATTCAGTAAATGGGCTGTAAATCACCCCGAATAGGTTTTAAAAATGATGAATTGATTACATTTGCATGCAGACTTATTAAAAGCCCGCATCATTTATCTACCGCTAAAAAGTTTTTCCTAAGCATGTTTAACCTCATATTATTTGGTCCGCCCGGTAGCGGTAAAGGGACTCAAAGCGAAAGAATAGTTGAAAAGTACGCACTCCATCATTTAAGTACCGGCGATTTGTTGCGCAGCGAAATTGCCCTACAGTCAGCACTGGGCCTGGAGGCTAAAAACTACATGGATAAAGGACAACTGGTACCGGATGCGGTAGTAATCGGGATGATTCGTTCCGCGATCAATCACCACTCCGGGGCCAAAGGCTTTTTGTTTGACGGGTTTCCCCGAACCCCGGCACAGGCCGAAGCACTGGATGCATTGCTCGAACAGAATAATGCTTCTATTAATGTGATGCTGGCGCTGCAAGTGTCGGAAGAAGAACTTGTAACGCGCCTGCTGAAGCGGGGCGAAACCAGTGGTCGTTCAGATGATACCAATGAAAAGGTCATCCGCGCCCGTATTGTGGAATATGAAAATAAAACAGCCGCCGTGGCCGACTATTATGCCGCATTCAATAAGGTGGTTAAAGTGAATGGCGTAGGCAGCATTGATGATATCTTCCAATCGTTGTGTAAAGAGATTGATAAAAGAATAGTATGACAAACATTGCAGACAAAGAGCAGTTTGTATTACAGCAGGCAATCACCTTGCTGAAAAGTGCCAATCCGGAAACCGTGGCGCGCTGGGGGAAAATGAATCTCACACAAACGGTGGAACACCTGTCAGATTTTTTTGATGTCAGCTCCGGCAAAAGTACCTTTCCGCTGGTTACCCCCGAAGATCAGCTGCCTAAGTACAAGGCCTTTTTATTGAGCGATATTCCATTCAAAGAAAATACCAAAGCCCCCGCCTCTGTTGTGAGT
>DPFD01000080.1:0-5022 GCA_003534175.1 Chitinophagaceae bacterium | reverse complement strand
GAACAATATTTCAGGCAGGCACCCGATGCTACAACGATACACCCTGTATTTGGTCCGTTGAATTATCAGGAATGGATACAACTGCATACCAAGCACCTGCATCATCATTTAAAACAATTTGGATTGGTGGATTAAGGGCACTCGCCGGCAGTCCATTTTTTAACTCCCGCACAGGCAGCACTACACGCATTGCCATACGTTTTTCCATCACACCCGCATACCGGATCATATTGCATGGTACAGGCACAGTCTGGTTGTGGTTCGCCTTTGCACTGGCTTGTTTCTTTACACGTAGCCTGGCACAATAAAAAACATAATGCGGCTATCAGTATTCTTTTCATGATGGCATTTTTCAACAGAAAGGTAAGTTTTCTTTTCATTGCTTAGCTTTGTTGCCTATGAAAAAGTTAGAAAATTTTGTAAGTGGTAAATGGCAGGCCGGTAGTGGTGATGGCCAGATGTTGTATCATGCCATAACGGGAGAACCGATTGCAGTAGCATCCACCGAAGGGATTGATATGCAGCAGGCGATGTTGTNNCCCTGCGAAAAATGACATTTCAGGAAAGAGGGAGGATGTTGCGCGCACTGGCACTGCATCTCACCGAAAAGAAAAATAACTTTTATGCCATCAGTGCACAAACCGGCGCTACCAAAGTGGATAGCTGGATAGACATTGACGGCGGTATTGGAAACCTGTTCTCCAACGCATCCCTTCGCCGTAAACTCCCGGATGCACCTTTTTGCCTCGATGGCGAAACCATTGGCCTGAGCAAGCAGCAAACTTTAATGGGCCACCACATCCTCGTGCCGAAAGAAGGTGTTGCCGTTCATATCAACGCCTATAACTTTCCTGTTTGGGGTATGCTTGAAAAAATTGCCGTGAACCTCATGGCCGGAGTGCCCGCTATCGTAAAGCCGGCTACGGTAACCTCCTTCCTAACGGAAGCGGTTGTACGCGAAATCATCGCCTCCGGTATTTTGCCCCAGGGAGCACTGCAGTTACTTTGTGGCAGTGCCGGAAACCTGCTGGATTTTGTTACTTCTCAGGATGTGGTAACATTTACAGGTTCAGCCTATACCGGACTCAAATTAAAATCTCACCCCGCCATACTTTCTGAAAGTGTTCCGTTCAATATGGAAGCCGATTCCCTCAACTGTATGGTATTGGGAACCGATGTGGAACCCGGCATGGCAGAATGGGATATATTCATCAAAGAAGTAAATAAAGAAATGACCGTGAAGGCAGGACAGAAATGTACTGCAGTACGGCGTATATTCGTTCCCGATAGTAAGATGGAAGCGGTATGGAAAAGCCTGGCTCAGGAGCTGGGTAAAACCGTAATCGGTAATCCGCTGAATGAAAAAGTACGCATGGGATCGCTGGCGGGGAAATCGCAGCGCGAAGAAGTGAAGGCACAGGTTCAGAAACTCCTTACTTCATGCGAGCTGGTATATGGCTCACCCGAATCGGTTGAAGTACTGGATGCAGATCCGGAAAAAGGCGCCTTTATGAGTCCGCTGCTGCTGATGAATCACACTCCGTTCACTTCCTACGAACCTCATAATGTGGAAGCCTTCGGACCTGTGAGTACCATTATGCCGTATCAGCACATCACCGATGCCATTGCGTTGAGTAAGCTCGGCAAGGGCAGCCTGTGCTCATCCATTATTACGGCCAATCCATCCATTGCAACAGAATATGTGATTGGAGCGGCTTCGCATCACGGCAGGATACTGGTGTTGAACGAGCGTTGTGCAAAAGAAAGTACCGGTCATGGTTCTCCATTGCCAACGCTGGTGCATGGTGGCCCCGGACGTGCCGGTGGGGGAGAAGAAATGGGAGGACTACGTGGTATCCGTCATTATATGCAGCGTACTGCCATTCAGGGATCGCCCGAAATGATAACCGCCATTACCGGAGTGTATCAGCCCCATGCGGCTGGCATACAAACACCGGTGCATCCGTTTAAAAAGATGTTTGAAGATTTGCAGATCGGGGAACAAATTGTTACTGAAAAAAGAGTGATAACTTCTGAAGATATCAACCGCTTTGCTGACCTGAGCGGAGATCACTTTTATGCGCACCTCACCTCTACTGATTTCACCGACACCATGTTTGAACAACAGGTGGCACACGGATATTTTATCATGAGTATTGCGGCGGGTTTGTTTGTAGACAGTTATGAAAAAAATCCTGTGTTGCTCAATTATGGAATAGATGAACTACGGTTTACCAAACCGGTGTATCCCGGAATGTCGGTGTATATTCGTTTTACCTGCAAGGAAAAAATTGCTCAGGAAAACAAGGAAAAAACACCCGACATGGAGTATGTAAAAGGAATGGAGATTCCCAAAGGCATTGTGAAATGGTACGTGGAATTTTTAGATGATCAGGATGAGCTGACAGGAGTAGCCACCATCCTTACTATGGTTCGAATGAAAAATAAAATTTAATGTTATGACTATACCTGAAGGATTTGTAAGTTCAGAAACGCATCATGGTGTAACCACCATTTCCTTTTACAGCATGAGGAGCAATTCTTTGCCGTCTAATGTGCTGGAAGATCTTGCCGGTGAAATTCATGCAGCAGGCTTGAGTGAGGAAACACGCGTTATCATTTTAAAAAGTGAAGGCGAAAAAACATTTTGCGCCGGAGCCAGTTTTGATGAATTGATTAATATTGAAACAGCCGCTCAGGGGCTGGCCTTTTTCTCCGGATTTGCGCATGTAATCAATGCCATGCGGAAGTGTCCGAAACTGATTATTGGCCGCATACAAGGAAAGTGTGTGGGAGGAGGTGTAGGACTTGCAGCCGCCGTAGATTATGCCATTGCATGCGAAGGGGCCGATGTAAAGCTGAGCGAACTCAATGTAGGGATTGGTCCGTTTGTGGTTGGCCCTGCCGTAGAAAGAAAAATTGGTACATCAGCCTTTTCGGGATTGGCGATTGATGCGGCCTCCTGGCGTAACAGTGATTGGGCAAAAAGAAAAGGGTTGTATGCTGAATTACATCCTGATGTAGCCTCGATGGATGAAGCCATTGAGAAGCTGGCGAATACGCTGGCGCACTCCAATCCGGAAGCCATGGCTGAGTTGAAGAAAGTATTTTGGGCGGGCACGGAACACTGGGATCAGTTGCTGCCGGAACGCGCAGCCATCAGTGGAAAGCTGGTGCTCAGTGATTTCACCAGAAAGGCGATAGAAGCGTTTAAAAAATCGTAACCCGTATACAGAAAAAGTAAAGCCTCCTGATGAAGGAGGCTTTTTTATAGTTAGACAATTTAATCTACCGCATCGTCGGCAGCGGGTGCAGGGTCTTTGTGTTTTTTTGCAAAAAGATTTTTATAAATCGCTTTGAGATAGGCTTTAATGGTTTCTGAACCGGTGAGGTTTTGCACACCGGATTCTACCAAGCCACCGAGCAGGTTTTTTGCTGCTGAGGCTGATTTTCCGGTAACCATATTCTTGGTCAGGAATCCGAGCCCAATACCAGCCGCTGTTTGCAGCAGGGTATGTCGTGAGTTTTTATCCCCGGCAAAATCTCTCAGCGTGCTCTTGATGAGGTTGATGGGTTTAAAACTTTGCTTGGTGATGTCTATTTGTTTCAACAAAGCCTGCTTCCGATGCAGCTGCACCAGTTCCATTTCGCGTATTGCTTCCTGGAGTTCATGCATATTCGTTATCTG
Source organism: Chitinophagaceae bacterium (assembly GCA_003534175.1). GTDB lineage: Bacteria > Bacteroidota > Bacteroidia > Chitinophagales > Chitinophagaceae > Ferruginibacter. Next base: position 1,334 of record DPFD01000080.1, on the reverse strand, counting down.
TTTCATTTAAACATTTCTTTAATAATGGTATCCGTAAGCCGACTTTCAAATTTCTTGTTGCTTCGCAGGAAAATCAGTGCAACCAACAGATAAACACCCCCCATCACAAAAAATCCGTAATGCACTTTTCCCAGCCATTCGCCCACTAAAAATGCAGCGCCTACACTCAGCAACAGAAAAACCATTGAAAGCATAATTACGCCAATGAATTTGTGAATCACCGTTGAACCAATGCTGGCAGCTTTAGAAGCGGCTTTCATTTTATTGATTTCTACAGTGGCTTCCACATAGGCGGTGACGTAATCGAACAATTCGTTCAATTCTTCCTTGGGAGCATCAATGGTTTGTTCTGTTTGTTGCTGGCTCATACTACGAGATTAAACAAATTTCCTTAGGTTAGGCTTCGCTGCAATTCGTCTTTCAGGTCGCTCATTTTATCTGTGGCTTTTTTCTTCCCTTTCTCAATCATCTCTTGCGCATCTTCCTGAATGTCGTCGTACTTTTCAGATAGTGCTTCACCCAATGCGTTGAACCTTTTTTTAATGGTGTTGGAAAGATCAGAACCTTTCTTTGCAATTTTTTTTCTGGTAGCACTGCCTTTATCGGGGGCAAACAAAATGCCCAAAGCAGCACCTGCGGCAGCACCTAATAATACGCCTGCTAATAATTTCTTGCTCATAATTTTAAAATTTAAAAGTTATAAAATCAATGTTTGTTGTCAGGTTTACACTTGGCATTCATCATGAGAGAAGTATGCCAAGGGTGTTGTTCATCCGCACCCTTAAGGTACGAAATTTAATAACGCCAACTTCAGTTAAGTGGCCGATCCACGGATTAAACGGAGCAGAACGGCGATAACGGCAATCACCAGTAAAAGGTGGATGAGTCCGCCGGCATTCATGCCAACAAATCCAATCAACCATCCAATAACCAAAATCAGTGCGATTACATACAATAAGTTGCCCATGGTATTTAGTTTTAGCGTGAATAATGATTCTATGATATGCCTCATAGAACGTGACTATAATCGTTCGGTATAAACCGATGATATGCAAGCGAAACAATAGATACCCGGAAATGTAGTACCAGAATAAATAGGTTGAATAATCAATGTAGAAATGAAGCAGTTGTTCAGCATGGTGAATCCGGTACAAAACATACATTATGCTGCAGGGCCCCGGGTAACCGATAATCCGTTCTACATCAATCTGTAAACCGGTTATCTGATGTATGTATTACAAGAATGTTGCCAATTTTTTTAGAAGAAGATTTTTTTTGATTATTCTGATTTCCTATGGATGTTTGTGAGTACAAAAAGGAACAAGAAGTACTTA
>DPFD01000184.1:5715-5928 GCA_003534175.1 Chitinophagaceae bacterium | reverse complement strand
CCAGGGCAGAAAACAACCAATAATCAACAGAATGCCCGAGATCAGGCCTACGTAGTGTAAATAAGTATTAAACCGCAGCATCCTATAAAAAAAATGCCCGGTTGTTTACGGGCGATTTGGAGGTCCCTAGCGGATTCGAACCGCTGTAGAAGCTTTTGCAGAGCTGTGCCTAGCCACTCGGCCAAAGGACCAATTTGAGAGTTGCAAAATAAG
>DPFD01000184.1:0-5701 GCA_003534175.1 Chitinophagaceae bacterium | reverse complement strand
AAAAATCAACAAATGAAACCAATCGCCCCATCCGAGCTCATCATCAACGACAGAGGAGCCATTTATCATATCGATTGCCGCCCGGAAGAAATTGCCTCTACCATTATAACCGTAGGTGACCCGGATCGTGTGAAAGAGGTGAGTAAGCATTTTGATAAGATTGAGTTCAGGAATCAGCACCGCGAATTCATATCTCATACCGGTTATGTGGGAAAGAAAAGACTTACGGTAATCAGCACCGGAATTGGACCTGACAATATTGATATCGTGTTGAATGAACTGGATGCACTCACTAACATCAATCTGGAAACCCGAACAGAAAATGAAACACTGAAATCACTCCAAATCATCCGCATGGGAACCTGTGGATCTTTACAGGGACAATATCCCGTGGATTCATTTGTAGCGGGTACACATGGTTTAGGTTTGGATAACCTGATGAATTTTTATCACCTGCCCACACAAACCGAAGAACAGCAACTGCTGCAGGCATTTGTTACGCACACACAGATTGAAGGAATCACCCATCCTTATATCAGTAGTGCCGGCATGAATTTGCTGAAGCATTTTGTTGATGGATTCCATCAGGGCATCACCGTTACCTGTCCGGGCTTTTATGGTCCGCAAGGACGTGTATTACGCATGGGACTCAAACATCCGGGACTCATTGATCAGTTAACTACTTTCAGTTATGGCCAGCATCACATTTCCAATTTCGAAATGGAAACATCAGCCTTGTATGGTATGAGTAAGGTATTAGGGCATTCATGTGTTTCGCTCAATGCCATTGTTGCCAACCGGATAACCAAAACTTTCAGTAAAGATGGAGGGGCTGCCGTTGAAAACCTGATTAAAAAAGGGTTGGAAATTATTGAAAAAATATAACATGGAAGTTGCTTTTCACAAATACCAGGGAACCGGAAATGATTTCATCATCTTAGATAATCGCTCAGGGAAGTATGACCAACTTTCTCAGGCGCAAATTTCGTTTTTGTGTAACCGTAAGTTTGGTATCGGGGCAGACGGATTGATGTTATACAACGCCTCAGAAATTGCAGACTTCAGCATGATTTATTACAATGCGGATGGGCGTATCGGAAGCATGTGTGGTAACGGCGGACGATGCATGATACACTTCGCCTCGCGATTCAATCCACAGCAGAAGTCGTTTCAGTTTGAAGCCCCCGACGGGATGCATAACGGCAGTATCCATGAAGATGGAACGGTATGTATTGATATGAAGCCGGTTTCGGAAGTGAATTACTCCAACCAATGCGCTGTGCTGAATACCGGTTCGCCTCATGTGGTTCAGCCAGTAGAAGATGCCGCAACAGCTGATGTGATACCAATAGGAAGGGCATTTCAGCAAACCGATGCCTATCGGGGTAAAGGAATCAATGTAAATTTTGTGCAACGCCTGAGCGACAGGCGAATTCTGGTGCGTACCTATGAACGCGGTGTGGAAGATGAAACCTTAAGTTGTGGTACAGGCGTAACAGCAGCTGCCCTCACCCTGCCCGGATTGCCTTCCGGAAAGCACGAAATTGAAGTGCAAACTCCGGGTGGACATCTGAAGGTTCGGTTTGTGAAAGAAAATGATCAAAATTTTTCATCCATTTTTTTATGCGGACCGGCAACATTTGTATTTTCGGGCGAAATCAGTCTGCAAACAGATAACCTATGATACAATACTTTCAGATACAGGATCATCGGACGGTGGCGGTTCAATCACCGGATCCCGGTACATGGGTGAATGTGCTTCCGCCTCTGCGCCAGGAAGAATTTTCAGAACTCAGTAAAGGATTGCAGATTCCCATAGATTTTTTAAAAGATTCCTTAGACATTGATGAGAGAAGTCGTTATGAGCAGGATGATGATGTAAAACTCATCGTTATCAAAACGCCCACAGAAAATAATTCTTTTAACGACAGTGATGCTTTTTACATAACCATTCCGATATGTATCATCATTACCGGAACGCATCTGGTAACGGTGAACTCATTTGAAAATGAGGCCATCAAAAAGTTTCTGAATACTTTCCAGAACCGCCGGGCAGATAAGCCCAACATGATGGTGTTGAAAATATTTGAAAAAATCATCACCAACTTTCAGGAGTATCTGAAAGAAATCAACCAGCGCAGGAATACACTGGAACAAAAACTATATGCTGCCAACCGGAATGAAGAATTATTCCAGCTGATGCGTATTCAGAAAAGCCTGGTGTACTTTGTAACGGCCCTTCGCAGCAATGAGTTGCTGATGATGAAGATGGCAAGGACTGAGTTTTTACGTCTCACCGAAGATGAAAAAGATTTCCTGGACGATTTAATCATTGAAACCTCACAGGCGCTTGAAACAGCCAATACCTACACCACAATTCTGGTAAGTACCATGGATGCCTTTGCAAGCATTATCAGCAATAATCAGAACGAAGTACTGAGGCGGTTAAGTATGTTAACCATATTCCTCAGTGTACCCATTTTGATTGCCAGTATTTATGGAATGAACGTACCACTGCCCTATCAAAAATCGCCCTATGCATTTTGGATTCCGGTAGTGATATCTTCACTGATACTGATTATCACCATTTACAACTTTTATAAACGCACCAAGCGATGAACCGCTTCAATGTGAGGGTGTATGGCATTTTGCTGAACGACAGAAAACAGGTGCTGATTTCTGATGAATGGATTCGTGGAATGTATATTTCAAAATTTTGCGGCGGCGGGTTGGAATATGGCGAAGGTACCAGGGACTGCCTGATTCGGGAGTTTATGGAAGAAATGCGTTTACGCGTTGCCGTTGAAGAACATATTTATACCACAGATTATTTTCAGCCCAGTGCCTTTCATCCGGAACAACAGATTATATCCATTTACTACCAGGTACGTGCCCTGGAAGCCATTCAGGTTCCCCTGCAGCAGGTACCCTTTACCTTCACACCCGATCAATTGAAGCAATACGAATTAACGGGAGAAACAGAAAGTTTTCGCTGGATTGACTGGGAAGATTTTTCTGAAGACAGCGTAACGCTACCGATTGATAAAAAAGTAGCGCGTATCATTAAAGAGCGTTATTAAAAAAAATTCTATCAGCCATAAGCCGGATTCTGTTATCCCGGTGAAACCGGAACGGCTATCATTTATCTGGATCAACCGTTACCGGCTGATTCAATCTGCCTACCCTCCGGCGCATCCTTGCGGAATTTGAACGGGCAGCTCTTTACTTTTCAGCACGCCGGTTTACATGGCATTTCAGCACACAAGGTTTACCCGTAAGCCATGTTACCATGGTTTACCGTGAGCTCTTACCTCACGTTTTCACCCTCATCAGCCGAAGCTGACAGTTATTTTCTGTGGCACTATCTCTGGCCTTTGCAGGCCGCCGGTCGTTAACCGGTGTGTTGCCCTTTGCTGTCCGGACTTTCCTCACTTTTGTTGCCAAAAGCGCGATAGCCGGCTGATAGAACGGCAAAGGTACGATGAAGTTGTGGGAACTGAATGGATGGCAGTAATGCTAAGTGATATTTCGATTAAAATATTACCTTTATGAAATGAAGCTTTCAAGTGAAGATATAAAAGCAATTAGGGAATATTTCAAGGACAAACCAGTTCTTAAAGCATTTCTTTTTGGCTCATTTTCCAGAGGTGAAGCTCTTAAAAATAGTGATGTAGATATTCTAGTAGAACTTGACTATTCAAAGCATATAGGATTAGGTTTTGTGAACATGAAACTTGATTTAGAGGAAAAGCTCCATAAAAAAGTTGACTTAATCTCGAGTAATGCTATCTCAAAACATATTCTTCCATTCATAAATACGGACAAAAAGCTGATTTATGAAAAGTAAAATGGGAGATAGACAAAGGCTACTTCATATTTTAGAGTCCATTGAGGAAATCGAACAATATACATCAAAAGCTAATTTTAGTTCCTTTCTTGAAAACTCAATGATGAGATTTGCATGCGTGAAGCAAATGGAAATTATTGGTGAAGCTGCTAATAATATTTCCGAGGAGACAAAAAATAAATTTTCTAAAATCCAATGGAGGCAAATTATTGGACTTCGCCATATTCTTGTGCATGAATATTTTGGTATTGATACTAATTTAATTTGGCAAATAATAGCTAACGATATTCCACAGCTAAAAGAAAGTATTCAGAAAGTACTTGAACAACTCGACAAAAAATAGACAATACTGCCACAGTTCATAGTCAAATTCCTTACTGGACACAGGGTAAGGTGGTTTGTGAAAATAATAACAGTCAGATTGGTTGAATTCCCCTCGAAAAATTAAGCCAATTTATATTGCCGTTCTCAAACCCCGCCATCGTATATACACGGATGGCATTCATTATAGAGCGAGTGGTGAACCATCCGGTATTTCAGGGAATGTACAATGTTCAAGATAGTTAAACACACATGGTTACATACCTTCAAACCGGCATCTGCAACCCATCATTACTTTTTAAAGAAAACCTCGGTAGCCCCTGAACCATATTTAGGGTGTGTGGCATCCGTAAACGACCGGACTTCCCGTTTGAGCTTTAATGCTTCATGTAAGGATTGTTTGAGTACACCCTCTCCCACTCCATGAATGAAAATCATGGAATCCAACCGATGCCCTACGGCAATATCGTACCAGGTTTCAAAAGCCCGCATCTGTACATCCAGTATTTCCGAAGGTTTCATGGTATGGTAGTCATCGGTCAGCCGTTCAATATGTAAATCTACCACCGAACGCGCCGGAGGCAGATGCCTGGCGCCCTCTTTGGCATCGTACACTTTAAAACCTGATTGCTGTAGTTTAGACAAATCCATCACCGGCTCCTGTGTTTTTCCGGGGTACTCCTCAAACAACGTATAGGCAAAGCTGGCTTCCTGTTTACCAAGCGTATCCTGAATGCGTTTGAACAATTGCTTGCCTCCCGGTTTCAACTGTGTTTCATGGTAAGGGGCTCTTCGTTTATCCTTTTCCGTGAGTGAAAATTCTACATTGAATTTTATGCTGTCATTGAGTTGCTCAAAATCAATATCATGTNNCTACTGCCCGCCCGCAGGGTGTTTTCCAGGTCAAAGGCAGGCTGATTGTTTACCAGGTATCTGTACACAAAATGATAATCTTCCTTATTGTGGTTCACCAGATAAATTTTCAGGCGTTCCACAATATCATCGTCGAACACATCCTTATCCAGTACCGGAAGAAAGCTCAGGTAAACGCCCGTAGTATCTGATGGAGATGCGGGATTCTTTTCTTTCTTAATCTGATCTACATAAACCGTTTTGGGTGCGGGCACCGGCTTGGGTTTGGTAAACATATCATAATACGGAAAATCCAGCTGATCGGTAAACACGGGAAATCTGACGCCTTTATCATTCTCCACCATCATCATCTCGTGATTGATGACATCTACAATTACACCCTTTTCTCCGGTATGCTTTACCACCACCTTATCGCCAATCTCAAATTTCATGATGCAAAGGTAATACCTTAAGCTTTGGAGGCCAGTTTGCTATTTCTTAATCCATACAGGAAGTAAATCGCCAGTCCCAGCGCCATCCAAACAAAGAACCATTTCCAGCTTACGGCCGGAATTTCAATCATCAGATAAGCACAGGTAAGCACTCCCATCACAGGGATGAGGGAGAATTTTTTCAGGAACGTAAACAGTGCCGCAACAATCAGGAAAGCCACATACACTA
>DPFD01000117.1:2490-2707 GCA_003534175.1 Chitinophagaceae bacterium | reverse complement strand
TTATTAAACTGTGTGGGATTTACGAAAATACTGGTAATTACGAAGGGCTTGCTGTTTTTAGCCTGCTGAACGAGGGTAATATGGCCGTTGTGCAGGGCGCCCATGGTAGGCACAAAACCCACGGAAATGTGCCTGTTGCTCAGCTTAATCCGCTCAGTATGAAGCGCTTCAGCTGTTTTGAATATTTTCATATATCACCGTTAAAAATAGGCTGCAA
>DPFD01000117.1:0-2449 GCA_003534175.1 Chitinophagaceae bacterium | reverse complement strand
AATTGCTAACGAAATGTCTCCCTATCTGGAGTTGACAGAATACGCGGAAGTGGTTAATAAGTTAGCGGTTATGTCGAATGATAACAATATGGAAGTGCGTTGCATCATGCCCAAGTTTGGTGTGATCAATGAGCGCCGCCATCGGCTGCATGAAGTGGTGAGGTTATCGGGCATTAATGTAACCATTGATAATGATGATTATCCGCTGACCATTAAGGTTGCTTCTTTACCCAATGCGCGTTTGCAGATTTACTTTTTAGATAATGAGGATTATTTCAAGCGTAAATCAATTTTCACGGATGATCAGGACAAATGGTTTGAGGACAATGGTTTGCGTACCGTGTTGTTTTGCAAGGGGGCATTGGAAACGGTGAAAAAATTTGGCTGGCCTCCAGACATTATTCATTGCAGTGGCTGGATGACCGGGCTGATTCCGATGATGGTACGTACAGCATACAAGAAGGAGCCTGTGTTTTCAAACAGCAAGNNAGCAAGATTATTTATACCATAGGTGAATCTACCTTTAGCGATAAGCTGGGAGAAGATTTTCTGAAGCTGGCGGCTATCAATGATCATGTAACCAAGAAAGAGCTGGAACCTTTTAAGGAAGCGAACAACCTGGCTATGTTCCGTGGCGGGGCTTGTTATGCCGATGCCGTTACGTTTGGTACCGAGGTAGCTGACAAAAAACTGTGTGCTGAATTTGCCAAGGCAAAGGGTAAGAAAATCCTGCCGTATCATGCGGAAAGTGATTTAACAGAGTATTTGCAATTATATGCTGACCTTGCTAAGTAGCCATAACGTACAACCCATCCAAATAAACTATTTGTGAATCGTCATTTTGTTGCCTTGGCCTTTTTAGGTCTCTCCCTGTCTGTCCTGTTTCTGGGCGGATGTTCGAAACTGGATACTACCAACCTTGGAGACGATGTCATTCCGGTGGTAGACAACATCAACACCTTTGCAGACACGCTGGATATTGAAGCCTATCAGGGTTTCTTTACCGACCAGGACACCGTGGGAGTGCGTAATTCCGACATTCATATTCTCGGCCATATTCAAAATGACCCGTTGTTTGGAAAGACTACGGCCGATTTGTTTTTACAACTGAAGCCTTCCTTTTTTCCGTTTTATTTAGGCCGCCCCAATGACGAGCCCATTGAGTTGGATTCCGTGGTGCTGTGTTTGAATTATTCTGGTTTCTGGGGAGACAGTACGCAACCTATTTCGTTTCAGGTTCGTGAAGTGGCCCCGGCTCCGGACGATGTATTTTGGGATACCTCCTATGCGTATATTCCTACATCGTATGGTCCGCAAACCGGTGCTGCCCTTACACCGGTTCAACAGATTGACATCAGAGATCTGAAGAATTACGTAAAACTGAGCAAGGGCAATGATTCCATCAATTTTCAGCTCCGCTTTAAGTTAGACATCAACAGTGATTTTGTTCAGAATTTATATAACTCCGACAGTGCGCTCACGGCAGTTCGAAACGGATTTGCCAGCGATTCTGTATTCAGGTTAAAATTCCCCGGGCTGGCAGTACTGTCTAGCGGTGGGGGCAATGCCATTATGTATTCATCCTTAACCGATGGTAAAACTCGTTTGGAGATACATTACAAGAAAGAAAATGCAGATGGGGTTCGGGATACCATTTACACCAGTTTATTGCTTACGCAGAATTTAACCGGAAACATACCTTCAGCCACAGCCAACCGCATTGTGCGCGACCGCTCGGCGGGTACCTATCCACCGGCAGGTTTGAGTGATGAAATATACCTGCAGGGAAGTCCGGGTACGTTTGCCAACCTGAAAATTCCGGGTCTCACCGGCTATCCGAACCGCGTCATCCACCGCGCCCAGCTGGAGTTTACGCAGGTGCCGGGAGAGGAAATCAGCGACAGTTTGTTTTCGCCCCCAAACTATGTATATGTTGACTTGAAAGATACCGGCAGCATTGAGCGTTATAAGCCGCTGTATTTTGATTTGAACCCTTCATTGAATTACGATCCGGATAAATTATCCACCCCGATATTCTTCCCTTCTACCATTAACTTCAATTATTACGGCTCGTTCATCCGAAGAAAGGCCGATCCGGTGAGTGGCAGGCGTTTGGCCTATTATAACGTGAATGTAACGCGTTATGTGCAACACATTGCTACACATCAGCGTCCTAATTACACTATGAGGTTGTCGGCGCCATCGCAGTTCCGTTATCCACAGTTATCTGCCGGTTATTTACCCTACAATAACCCGATTGGGCAGGGGCGTGTAAAGATTGGCGGAGGTACACATCCCCAATATAAAATGCGCATGGTTATAATATACTCTAATGTTTAGCGTTATAGTGCGTGTTTAACACTTGAGTATTATATTTGCAACCTAAATAAAACTTATGCCATATTTATTTACGTCTGAATCAGTAAGTGAAGGCCATCCAGACAAAGTA
>DPFD01000185.1:6847-7045 GCA_003534175.1 Chitinophagaceae bacterium | reverse complement strand
CACCTTACTCATAAGCGCAGAGTATTCGGTGGAAATGTCTTTATCATCGAATGATAAGATATTTCGGAATCCCATTACATCTTCATAAAACTTCACCCACGGATTCATCTGGTTCCAACCTACGTTACCCACACAATGATCTACGTATTTTAAACCGGTGGGTTTGGGTTGATAGGAACTCTCCCATTTTCTGAAGCC
>DPFD01000185.1:5733-6804 GCA_003534175.1 Chitinophagaceae bacterium | reverse complement strand
TAAGTATGAATACCACTCATCACTACTTCTCCGTTATCATCTTTCAGCACCTTAGGTTCCATGTAACTCTTCCCTCCTCTTTGGGTGGTTTGCGTCCAGGCATCACGTGCATCATCTACCATCAGCGCCAGCACTTTTACTCCATCACCGTGTTTGGCAATATGATCTGCAATGGCATTTTCGCTGCGCAGAGGAGTTGTTGATACAAAGGTGATACGATCCTGACGAATCACATAACTCGCCCGATCCATTACGCCCGTTTCTGGTCCGGCATACGCAAGCGACTGAAAGCCAAATGCTGTTTTATAAAAATGCGCGGCCTGCTTGGCATTGCCTACATATAATTCTACATAATCCGTACCGTGCAGGGGAAGAAAATCAACTTCCTGAGCAGTGCGGGCATCCGATTGAGCAGTTAAAACTGACATATTGAGTATAATTTGAAAGGTGTAAAAATGTAAGCGTTTACCCATCTGATTCAAGTAAACACGTTCTTTTTCAGAACGGCTCCAAAGATACTAAAAACTTCAGACTACATCAACCGGCCTGTATATCTTTGCAGCGGTTTACAAATGGTGGCAACAGGCAGTCACACATCAAAAAATCGTTTATATGATCAAAGCCGGAATATTGGGTGGCGGACAACTCGGAAGGATGTTACTGCAGGCAGCAACAAATTATCCGGTGGAAACCTATGTACTGGAAAACGACCGTCAGTGCCCGGCTGCACATTTATGCCATCATTTCATTTCGGGTGATATCCGGAATTTTGATGATGTGTATCGCTTCGGCAAAATGGTGGATGTACTCACCATAGAAATTGAGCAGGTAAATACAGAGGCATTGCAGCAATTGAAACGTGAAGGATTGCGCATCATCCCCGATCCGGATTGTTTGGAAATCATTGCCAACAAAATCAAACAAAAAACTTTTTTACAGGAGTTAAGAGTCCCTACCGCTCCTTTTGTGATAACGCAAAATCTGGAAGAGCTGTACCAACATGCTGATATGTTGCCGGCTGTTCATAAACTGGCTGTAGGAGGTTATGATGGGAAAGGCGTTGTGGTACTC
>DPFD01000185.1:5424-5719 GCA_003534175.1 Chitinophagaceae bacterium | reverse complement strand
ATGCACCCGCGGTACTGGAACAAAAGGTAGAGATTGAAAAAGAACTGGCCCTGATGGTGGCCGTAGACCAAGAAGGCAATACCACCTTATATCCACTAGTAGAGATGGTGTTTGATCAGCGGTTGAATTTACTCAGTCATCAGGTGAGTCCGGCAAACGTTCACCATTCCACTGAATGGAAAGCGGAAGCCATCGCCATTGCCTGTGTGAAGGCCCTGAACAGCCCGGGTGTTTTTGCCGTTGAAATGTTTGAAGATAAAACAGGTCAGGTGCTGGTGAATGAAATTGCTCCGCG
>DPFD01000185.1:5158-5398 GCA_003534175.1 Chitinophagaceae bacterium | reverse complement strand
CAGTTTGATATGCTCTGCAGAATCCTGCTGGGTTATCCGTTAGGAAATACAGAACCCATCCTCCCTTCTGCCCTTGTGAATCTGGTGGGTGCAGAAAATTATTCCGGTGAACCGGTGTATGAAGGTTTGGATGAAGTGTTAAAAATGGAAAACGTGTTTGTGCACCTCTACGGAAAGTATCAAACACGGCCCGGAAGAAAAATGGGGCATGTAACGGTTATCAGCAGTGAAGCTCAGGAA
>DPFD01000185.1:0-5151 GCA_003534175.1 Chitinophagaceae bacterium | reverse complement strand
TGTTAAATCTGCCTCATAGGCATTTACCGATGGTGTAATATATTTTGTAGCGGATACCTGACCGCGTAAATTTGATGTTTAAACAATAAATCTTGTTCGTGAAATCATTTGTGTACACCATGCTGATGGCAATGCTTGCGTCAGCACTTTTCGTGAGTTCCTGCGCAGGAAAAAAAGATAAGATACAACCTACAGATGTTCCGAAAGCGCCACCACCCCCTACTGTAGATGCGCACATCGTGCAGCAAATGGTTTTAGGTGAAACCCTTGAACTGCCGGGCAACATTGTGGCCGGTGAAGAAACTGCTATTCAGCCGGAGATCTCCGGAAGGCTTACTTCATTAAATATACCTGAAGGAAAAACGGTTGGACAGGGCACATTGCTGGCCACCATTTACGACGGAGATCTGCGCGCTCAGTTAAACAAGTTGCGTAAGCAACTGGAAGTACAGCAACAGCGGGTGCAACGCTATGAAGCCCTGTTGAAAATTGATGGAGTAAGTAAACAGGAATATGATCTGATTAATCTGGAAACCGAAAACATCCGTGCCGATATCAGGATTATTGAAACCGATTTGCAACGTACGCAGATTCGTGCGCCCTTTACCGGACAGCTGGGCTTGAAGATGGTTAGCAGTGGTGCATATGTTTCACCTGCTACTGTAATTACAAACATCCGCAAAACAAACGACCTTAGGGTTGATTTCTCCCTTCCTGAAAAATACACCTCACGGTTAGGTGTAGGGGCTACTGTAAGTTTTACATCGGAAGGCAATGATAAAGTATATACTGCCCGTGTGATGGCCCGTGAATCAGGCATTACCGAAACCGACCGTAACCTGAAACTCCGTGCGATGGTCACTAACAACGATGGCACCCTGCTTCCCGGAGGTTTTGTAAAAATTAAACTGGATTTTGAACCCGATCCGAATGCCATCATGGTGCCTAGTCAGGCCATTCTGCCTCAGGCCAGAACCAAACAGGTGGTAAAAGTGAATGGCGGTGTGGTTTCATTTGTGGATGTTGAACTGGGACTCAGAGATTCAGCCCGCATACAGATTTTGTCCGGATTACAACCGGGAGATACCATCGTAACTACAGGACTCATGCGCCTGAAACCAAATGATAAAGTAAAAATCGGAAAGCTGATTCCATAACCCTGTGAAACCGTTTATCAAAATACATTCATGAACATTTCAGAATATAGTTTAAGAAGGCCGGTTACAGCGATTGTGTTCAACATCATGATAGTGTTGTTTGGTGCCATTGCGTTTAATTTTTTAGGCGTAAGAGATTACCCCGCGCTCGATCCGCCGAACATCAACGTACGTACCTCCTACCCGGGTGCCAATGCTGAAATCATTGAAACACAAATTACAGAGCCGCTTGAAAAAGCGGTGAACAGTATTGCTGGTATTGAAAACATTACCTCGCGGAGTTCACAGGGCAACAGCAATATCACGGTTGAATTTAAGCTGGGAACGGATCTGGAAGCCGCTGCCAATGATGTGCGGGATAAAGTGTCGCAGGCACAGCGAAACCTGCCGACAGATCTGGATGCTCCTCCTGTAGTAAGCAAGGCCGACGCCAGCAACGATCCGGTGATGATTGTATTGATGCAGAGTAACATCCGGAACTCACTGGAAATAACCGAGTTTGTTCAAAACAACGTGATTGAAAGAATTCAAACAGTTCCGGGCATCAGCGGTGTAAATATCTGGGGGGAGAAAAACTATGCGATGCGCATCTGGTTTAACCCTGCCAAAATGAGTGCTTTTTCCATTACTCCTCAGGACGTGCAGAGTGCATTGCTGCGTGAAAACGTTGAACTCCCCGCCGGTAAATTGTCGGGCGATGCCACCGAACTCGGATTAAGGACATTCGGAAAAATCAGTACGGAAGAAGAATTCAACGAACTGGTTATTAAGAATATCAATGGCACCGATATTAAAACCAAAGATATTGGCCACGCAGTGTTGGGCCCTGAGAATGAAGAGAGCATTCTTAAGGAAAGTAATGTTCCAATGATTGCCCTTGCCATCATTCCGCAACCCGGCACCAACTACATTGCCATTTCAGATGAAGTACAGGAAAGGCTGAAGGAAATCCGTGCTGATCTGCCCGAGGATATCCGCATGGAAATTTCATTTGATGCAACCAAAAGCATCCGTAAATCCATCAACGAAGTAATAGAAACCTTGTTTATTTCCTTCGCTCTGGTGGTTTTGGTGATCTTCCTGTTTTTCCGCGACTGGCTTATTGCCTTGCGCCCTATCGTGGATATTCCGGTGTCATTGCTCGGCGCATTCTTTATAATGTATATCTCNNACTATCAACGTACTTACCTTACTGGGTATCGTTCTGGCCACCGGTTTAGTGGTGGATGATGGTATTGTGGTTACTGAAAACATCTACAAAAAGATGGAGAAAGGCATGGATCGATGGAAAGCCGCACGCGACGGTTCAAAGGAAATTTACTTTGCGGTTATATCTACTTCCATTACACTGGCTGTGGTATTCTTACCTATCATTTTCCTCGAGGGATTTGTGGGCAGGCTCTTCAGAGAATTTGGCATTGTGGTGGCTTCTGCCGTACTGATATCTGCATTCGTATCCCTTACGTTAACGCCTGTACTCAATATTAAATTATCCAGGAAGGAATTCAAACATTCCAGATTTTACTCCGCCACCGAACCGTTCTTTACCGGTATGGAAAACGGATACCATAAAATACTTTCTGCGTTTATGCGTGTACGTTGGATGGCAGCCGTAGTCATTGTAGCCTGTGCCGGCATCATTTTCTGGATTGGGAGAGATTTGCAGGAAGAACTGGCACCGATGGAAGATAAAAGTGCTTTCCGCCTACAGGTTTCAGCTCCGGAAGGCACCTCCTACGATGCAATGGATAAGTACATGACGAAGATTACCACCCTCCTCATCGATTCCTTACCGGAGAAAAAATACATCACCAGCATGACTGCTCCCGGTTTCTCCACCGGTACTGCCAACTCAGGTTTTGTACGGGTGGCCCTGGTAGATCCGGATGAAAGGGTGAGGAGTCAGCAGGATATTGTGAGTTGGGTGAACAAAAAAGTATCGGCATTCAACGAAGGCCGTGCCTTTGCCATACAGGACCAAACCATTCAGGTGAACCGACGTGGAGGTCAGCCCATACAGTTCGTGTTGCAGAACATCAACAACGATAAAATTAAGGAAGCGCTGCCCCGTATGCTGGAAGCCGCTTCCAAAAGCACAGTGCTTTCAGGAGTGGATGTAGATTTGAAATTCAACAAACCGGAACTGGAAATTACCATTGACCGTTTAAAAGCCAGTCGGTTGGGAGTAAGTGTACAGGATATTTCCCGTACGCTTCAACTGGCCATCAGCAACCAGCAGATGGGATACTTTATCCGTTCCGGTAAACAGTACTCAGTAATCGGACAGGTAGAGCGTGATAACCGGGATGACCCATCCGATCTGGCTAACATTTACGTATCAAACAATCAGGGTCAGGCGATTGCTTTAATCAATCTGTTGAACTTTCAGGAAAGCGTAACTTCCCCAACTCTGTATCACTTTAATCGTTACCGCTCTGCCACCATCACTTCAGGACTGGCAGATGGAAAAACCATCGGAGATGGCATCAAAGAAATCCGCGCCATTGCCGATACCGTGCTGGACGCCAGCTTCCGCACCTCATTGTCGGGTGCGTCTAAAGACTATGCTGAGAGTTCCGGAAATACCTACTTCGCATTTATGCTGGCACTGGTGCTCATTTATCTGGTACTGGCAGCACAGTTTGAAAGCTTTATCGATCCTTTCACCATCATGCTCACTGTACCATTGGCCATTGCCGGTGCGGTATTATCATTGTGGATGTTTAACCAAACACTGAATATCTTCTCACAGATTGGTATGATCATGCTTATCGGACTGGTAACCAAAAACGGAATCCTGATTGTGGAATTCGCTAACCAAAAGCAGTTGCAGGGTGAAAATAAATTAAACGCTGTGGTGAATGCTGCGGTAGCCAGACTGAGGCCAATCCTCATGACCAGTTTAACCATGGCATTGGGCGCCCTACCGCTGGCATTATCGCTGGGTGATGCATCCACCAGTCGTATTCCACTCGGGATTGTAATCATCGGGGGCATTATGTTCTCCCTGTTACTCACCCTGTTTGTAATTCCGGCGGTGTATTCATTCCTTTCCACTAAAAAGAAAAAAAGTGCATTAGACTCTATCCGGGAGGATGCTGCATAATAAGATTGATATGAAAAAATTACTCACTGTAATTTGTTTGATAGTATGTATCGTTTCTGCCGCCTCAGCGCAAAAAATGCTGACGCTCGAAGAAGCCATTGCCACCGCATTGCAATACAACTACGACATCCGGGTGGCGAAGAATGATTCACTTTTATACGACCTCAATCAATCGTATGCATATGCTGCATTCCTGCCCAGGCTCAACGCAAACTCTGCCATTGTATTTAATAGCAATGACCTTAAACAGCAACTGGCCGATGGTTCAATCCGCCAGCAAAAAGGAATTCGTTCCGACAATACCCAGGCATCCCTTAATTTAAACTGGACGCTTTTCGATGGATTAAAAATGTTTGCCACCCGAGATAAGATCAACGAATTTGTAACCCTCGGCAAGCTCACCATCCGCAATCAGTTAGTAAACACCATTGCCAATGTGATCAATACCTATTATGATATTGTTCGTCAGAAGCAGCAACTGAAAGCCATTGAAGAGCAAATGGGCATCAATGAAGAACTCGTGCTACAAGCCGAAAAAAAGTTAAGTGTGGGGCTGGCAGCAAAACCTGAACTTTTACAGGCTAAGATTGATTTGAATGCGCAGAAGGCAGCAAAACTAACGCAGCTTACATTGATAGAACAACTCAAGGAACAACTGAATGAATGGATGGCCGTTGCACCCGGCAGTTCATACGATGTGGCAGACTCCATTCCCATCAACATGAATCTCAGTGCCGGTGAAATTTTAGCTGCCTCTGCCGTGAGCAATCCCGCTATTGAAGTGGCACAACAGCAAATCAAAATTGCTTCACTCACGTTGAAAGAACGAAAAGCAGACCGCTTCCCGGTGATTCAGTTTAACTCCGCTTATAACTTCAGCAGAACCAA